>JACZTG010000020.1 GCA_022573815.1 Candidatus Neomarinimicrobiota bacterium | reverse complement strand
ATATCGATGCGCCGGGAGTCGGCGAAACTATCGGCAAATTTGCGGTGATTAAATGACATTCTCCGGACGAAATCAGCAACGGATATTCAGCCGAATATCTTCAGCAATTGGTAACCTGTCTCGTATTTTCATCTTTTTAGGAATATTAACCATATCATACCCTCTCTTTGGGCAGCCTCTCGGCAACGTTTCAAAGGTGGCGACCACGGCTGCGGCATTTTTAGAAATAGGCGTTGGTTCCAGGGCTACCGGAATGGGAGGTGCGTTTGTAGCCGTTGCCGATGATGCTACTGCGCTATATTGGAATTCTGCCGGAATAGCGCGCCTGAAGAAAAGCGATATGATTTTTATTCACACGGAGTGGATTGCCGGAATCAATTATAATTATTTAGGAACTGCGATTCCAATGGGCAATGCAGGTGTTTTAGGGATCAGCATTACTTCGTTGAGCACAGAAGAAATGATGGTACGAACGGTTGATAAGCCCGAAGGAACAGGCGAAAGATTTAGTGTAGGCGACCTGGCTATAGGCGTTGCCTTTGCAAGGAATCTCACGGATAAGTTCTCGATCGGGATTAATACCAAGTATATTCGACAAAATATCTGGAATATGAGCGCTACCGGATTTGCTCTTGACCTCGGGACTCTCTTTACCACACAATTTAACGGTATGAAGATCGGAATGAGCATTTCGAATTTTGGCGGTAAGTTACAAATGCTCGGCAAGGATACGTTTATCAATTTTGATTTAGCGCCTTCTCAAGATGGAAGTAATGACCGAATTCCAGCAAATCTAAAGACGGATACTTTTCCATTGCCTCTTATTTCGCGGGTCGGTTTAGCGATGGATATTGTCGATGGCGAGCTTAATAAAGTGACACTCGCAGTGGATGCTGCTCATCCTAACGACAACTCGGAGTATATGAATTTAGGAATGGAATATTCCTATGATGGGCGTTTATTTTTAAGGGGTGGTTATAAAAATCTCTTTCTGAATGACAGCGAAGAAAACTTAACTTTAGGTGCAGGGATTGTATATAATATTAATAACTCTGTAATCATTAAGTTCGACTATAGCTATCAGGAATTTGGAAGATTGATAAACACTCAAAGCTTCTCAATAGCCTTTGAATTTTAAGGTAAAATCCAAACAAAGACAAACTAAGGAGATAGTACCATTAAATTAGAACGTTTTATCGGCAATCCCATTTTAGAACCGAGAGGGGATGATTGGGAGTTTGTGGCTGTTTTCAATCCGTCAGCAGTCTATAAAGACGGCAAAATACACCTTTATTATCGCGCAGTGGGAGATTATTTCCCATACACTTCAAATCTTGGATATGCGGTATTTGATGAAGATTTAAATTTAGTTGAGCGACAATCGGAACCTGTGATGATTCCGGATGCAAAAATGTGGGAGAGGTCGTTAGAAGACCCAAGGGTCACTGAAATCGACGGAGATTTTTATCTGACGTATATTGTGACACCAACCCCAAATCCTCCCGGTGCGGTACGACATCGGTTGGGCCTTTCGATGCCAAAATTTAGCGCGCATCCCAGAACCGCCTTAGCTAAGATCAAAAATTTCAGGGAGTTTGAGCGCTACGGAATCATCACCCCGTATGGCGCTGATGAACGCGATGTCGTATTATTCCCAGAAAAAATTAACGGAAAATATGCTTTCTTCGATCGACCGGCTAACTGGGTAGGAGAAAAATACGGAACTTCAGGTCCGTCTATCTGGTATGCCACCACCGATAGCCTTGACCAGAAGATAACAAATCATAAGCTTGTAATGAAGGCGGAAGCAGAGTGGGAGGGAAATAAGCTGGGGGCCGGACCTCCTCCCATAAAAACGGAATCCGGCTGGCTTTTGATTTATCATGGCGTTGATAATAATAAAGTTTACAGGGCTGGAGCTGCGTTATTGGATTTGAAAGAGCCATGGAATGTGCTGGCCCGTACGCGGGAACCCATTTTAGAACCGATTGAAGATTTTGAATTATATGGTGATGTTCCCAATGTGGTATTTCCGGAAGGAATGGTTGTCGTTGACAAATCGCTCATAGTTTTTTATGGCGCCGCGGACAAAGTTTGTTGCGCTGCTTCGGTTAACTTGGATGAATTTATCGAAGACTTACTTTCGGAGGGGAAAATATCGTAAAACTTAAACGTTATTCAGGGAATCCAATTTTGAAACCTGTAAAGAAGAATAAATGGGAATGTGGCGCGGTCTTTAACTGTGCCGCGGTTTATGACGGTGAGAAGACCCATTTGCTTTACCGCGCTATCGGTGAATATGACATCTATATTTCTTCGTTAGGACATGCAGTAAGTACAGACGGTTTTAGTTTTCAGAGCCATGATCAGCCGGTATTCGAACCTCAGGAGGAATATGAACGGTTCGGCTGTGAAGACCCAAGGATAACTCGGATAGACGGTAAATATCATATTACATATACTGCTCTTTCAAATCGCGCATGGTCAGGCTCCGGCAACAGAGTTGCCCTTGCCACTACGACTGACTTTCGTAATTTTGAGAGGCTTGGCATAATTCTGCCGGATATGGAAAATAAAGATGCAGTTATCTTCCCGGAAAAAGTAAATGGAAAATACGTCATATATCACAGAACCATGCCTGACATATGGATAGGATATTCAGACGATCTTATTGAGTGGACCGGCCATAAAAAAGTTATGGAGCCGCGAAAGGGACTGTGGGATTGTGAAAAGATAGGTGCAGGCGCGCCTCCGATAAAGACTGATAAAGGATGGCTTTTATTTTATCACGGTGTGGATAAGGATAGGTTCTATAGACTCGGGATAGCGCTATTTGATTTAGAGGATCCGGCAAAGTTAATTGCGAGGCAGGAGGAACCGATTCTTGAACCCGAAGAGAAATGGGAATTGGAGGGGGATGTTCCTAAGGTTGTGTTCAATTGCGGGGTCGCGGAGATTGATGACACCTATTATGTTTATTATGGTGGCGCTGATACGGTTATAGGCGTCGCGACAGTTGGCAAGCAAGAAGTTTTGGATTTTTTATAGTCTTTATTTCCGGACACTGATTATAAGAATTATCATAATTTGAGGGACATCCCGAAATAGATGATCAATAGTTTATCATTCGGAGTTATTTCAATAGCGCTATGCGCTATGTTTGTGTCCTGCGGTTCAGAAGAAAAAGATGCCGGTTCCAACGGCATTGAGTATTGGACAGCGCCGAGCTTAGAGATGTCGAAATTTGAAAAAGTGATAGTAGAAAAATGGAACTCCACCCACGAAGATACTCAGATAGATTGGAAAACCATACCTGCCGGTATTACCTCTGAAGAAGTAATTCTCACGGCGATTGCCACCAGAACCGGTCCGGATGTCATTTCAAACATCTTCGGAGGGTTTGCCGCCCAGCTTGCCAATGCGGGCGTAATCGTCGCACTGGACACGTTACCCGGTTTCTGGGATGTTGTGGAAATGCGAAAAATGACGAATATCGTCCGGAACAACTGGTTTTATAAAGGACATGTTTATGTGATGCCGAGCTATACAAATCCTGTGATGGTCTTGTATAACGAAGAAATGCTCGATAAATTCGGAATCACCGAACTTCCGAGAACTTATAGTGAGTTTTTTGCATTGCTGGAGAAGGTATGTATTCCTAACAAGGTTTATGGATTGACGGTTGACGTTTCTTCAAAGTGGTACAGCAGGTGGTTCGATTATCTAACCCTTTACGCCAGCGCATCAGGAGGTGAACCGTTCATTGATATAGATGAAAACGAGGCATTTCTTGACACCAAATATGGGAATGCGGTTACCGAGTTCTATTTTAGATTGTTTGATGAAGGATACGCGCCTCGATTTGAAATACAGGACGGATTTGAAAAAGGAGTTTTCTTTGCTTCCATAAAGGGTACAGGAAGTACGGTAAGAATAAAAAAATTATACCCTGACCTGAAATATAAGATAGCCCCGTTATTGGTACCTGATTATTACCCGGAGGATGCGCCTATCTATACACTTGCTGATTCTAAAGGTATGGCGATCTTTGAATCCTCAAATAATAAGGATAAGGCTTGGGAATTCATGAAATGGTATTTCAGCGGAGAACATGATTCCCTCTGGATAGATTTGACCAACTATCTTCCCGCGCGGGAAGACTTGACAACTAATCCCGTATTTACAACCTATTTTGATGAAAATCCTAAAGCAAAGTTATATGCGGATAATCTGGACTTTTCAGTTTCTCATGTGATGACGGCAAAAACTATTGAAATTCAGACGATTCTCAACAGGGAATTATGGCAGCCGATAATTTTCGGCGTTAAATCACCGGCGCAAGCATCGAAAGATGCGAATACGGCTATTCAGAGGATACTCGAATCGGGACCTCGGATTTTTCATAAATAATAAAATGACGATATTTCCGGATAAGAATTGAATAAAATAGCAGGTATTGGGCTTGTTGCCCCATACATTATTCACACGGTTATTTTTTGGCTGTATCCTTTTCTGTGGGGTTTGGTCATTGCTTTTAAAAGATGGAATATCATTTCTCCCGAAAAAGAGTTCGTCGGCTTAAGTAATTTCATTGGTGTTTTCTATGATCCCTTATTCTGGATATCTTTTAAAAATTCCCTTTATTTTATGGTAGTATATGTCCCGCTGTCTATTATCTCTGCCCTCGTAGTGGCATTGTTACTCAGCCGGATTAAAGTATTACAATCATTCTTTGCCACCGGATATTTGATGTCCTATATCTCGGCAGGCGTCGCTTATTCCATTATCTTTAGACTTCTATTCTCCGGTGATGGACTTATAAATACATGGCTGAGCAAAATAAATATATCTATTCCGTGGTTCTCTGACCCGAATATTGCAATGGCTTCCATCGCGCTAATCGTCGTTTGGAAGTTTTTGGGTTACTATAGTCTGATTTTTTTGGCTGGATTACAGGCAATACCGAAATCTCTGTATGAAGCGGCATCAATTGATGGGGCGAGCGACTGGGTACAATTTTTCAGGATCACCGTTCCGCTTCTTAACCCTTCCTTTACCATTGTTCTGGTTTTTGCCATTATGTTGTCTTTCAATATATTTACAGAACCTTATATGATCACAGGTGGCGGACCGCTTGACAGTACTCAGACTTTTGTTATGCAAATCTATCATCAAACGTTCACTGCGCTGCACGCCGGCTATGGATCCAGCTTCGCAATTATTATTGCTGCCATCAGTTTCATATTTGTCTTTGTAATAAAGAAAACAGTGGAAAGGGACGTAATATGATCGCAATCCAAGAAATGAAAAGTAAAAAGCGATCACGAGTAATCGGACTGTCTATTGTTTATACTCTTCTCGTATTAGGATTAATCATTATGGTTTTCCCCTACGTCTGGATGATTCTGGCTTCATTCAAGATCCCATCAGAAATCTATAATAGATTTTTCCCTTCACGCTTCACTTTGCAAAATTATGATTTGATGTTTTCAGCCGGAGAAAGCGGTTTCAACAATCCATTCATAAGGTCAGTTTTCAACAGCTTAATTATATCCTCGATAGCCACGTTTTCTGTTGTTTTTATTGGTTCTATTACCGGTTACGCGCTGGCTCGTTTACGGTTTAGAGGGCGGGATTTTTTGAATCATTTTGTACTGTTCCAAATGCTTTTTCCGGCAATTTTGTTTTTAATCCCGCGATTTCTGCTGATGTTGGAATTAGGCTGGATAAATACATACCAGGGAATGTTTTCTCCATTTATGGTAAGCGCCTGGGCAATTTTTCTTTATGTACAATTTTATAAGACTATTCCGCAGGAGTTGATTGATGCAGCCAGAATAGATGGTTGTTCGGAACTGAGGATAGTTTTTTCCGTGATGCTTCCCTTATCTAAATCGGTCACCGCAATCGTAGCAATCTTCACTTTCATGAGCACTTGGGATGAATTCATGTGGTATATTATTGTCACTAAGGATTATGATTTGATGCCTTTGAGCGCGTTATTAGGTCTTTATACAAGAGGCGAATATAGTTCTTATCCGGGTATCCAAACTGCCGGCGCCGTTCTATTAACTGTGCCGATTCTGATTTTATTCTTTTTCTTCCGGAAATCCTTTTCCAAAGGGATTGCCATGTCCGGGATAAAAGGATAATGGTTGGTAATATTTGGATAGGAGATTTATTCGGCAATATAAATAGGCATGATTATTCAACAGATTCAATTGTCAGTTCGAAGCTTGATTCAAATTATAATAATAATGTTATAAATGTTATTACAAAAGATAGGGACGGCACTTGTTCGTAACTTCCGGATTTTTTGAGAAATTGAAATAACAGCGGCTATTAGAGCTGAATAACTTCAGATCAGAGAACATAATACTTGCCTAATTCTCTGAATACTGCTATATATAAAACAAGGCTTTAAATAGGTGGCATTATATAATAAAGACTATATCGTATATATCAGAAACGGGGGAATGTAAGAAAGGTCATATTGGTAAATTCAGACGAGGATTATACAACTTTTGATAATTCAATGCGTAATGAAAAATAAATGGAGGAGATGATGAAAAAAATATTCTTATTAGGTTTGATATTCAGTGTTATTTCGTGTGGAGGCTCAAAACATAGATCCGGCAGTACCGAGGAATTTACGAAGGAACCTAAGATGCCTTCGTTTATATTGACTCCGCCTTCAAGCCCGGACAGTCTTTTTGGAGTTGGCTTTGCCAAAAAACAAAATCCTATGCTCGCAAAGAAGGCCGCTACTTTAAGAGCTCGTGATGAAATTTCCCAAAGCATAAGACTGCAAGTTGAAACTCTTATGAGAGATTTTATGTCAGAAAGCGGAATCGGCGAGAATGCTCAAGCGATAGAGTACACCGAAAACGTCAGCAATCAGGTAACTGCAAATACCTTGGAGGGTTCTATCATATTAAAAACTTATATGACGGAAGATGGAACCTGGTACGTTCTTGTGGGATACGCAAAAGATTCGTACAGAAACGCTACTTTGGAAGCCGCTAAAAAAGAAGAAGCGCTTTTCAATGAATTCAAGGCAGAGCAAGGATTTGACAGGCTTCAAGAAGCAATTAGGAATATGAAATAACTCCATATAGAATTATTTCAAATAAATATTCCTTTTACACGTTCTTCTGCTATCGTTTCACTGAAGCGGGTGAAATTATTGAATAAAATTAAACTATCTCTAATGAATAGTTTGCTTATACTTTTCATTATGTCGGCTTTCGGCTGTAGCAGTAATTATTCTAATTCAATAGCAGATAATAAGCCCGCTTGGGTAAGAAATCCTCCGCGTTCATCAGACTATTATATCGGCATCGGTATCGCAAATTATACCGGAAATATTGAAGAGGATTTGCGGAGAGCAACAGAAAACGCTCATAATAATCTTGCTGCTTCTTTGAGAGTTCAGATTGAAAGCAGCACAGAAAATATAGTAACAGAGAGCAGCGAAATTTCAACAGATATAATGAACTATCACGTTAAAAGCAGCGTTGATATGGTTCTTGAAGACGTTGAAATTGTCGATACATGGACTAAGAAAGCGAAAAAAGAAGGGTATTGGGTTTATGTTCGATTATCCAAACGGCTATTAAGAGAAAAAGCGCGAATCAAAAAGGAGAATGCGAAGAATTTAGCGAAATCGAATTATCAAAGGGGAAACGAATCGTTATCAGCCGGTATGATAGGCTCTGCGTTAAGTTCGTTTATTGAAGGCTACGCTAATATTATTGAATATCTGAATGAGCCCTTAAAAGTGAATTATGACGGTCAGCCAATAGTTTTAAGCAACGCATTAACGCAGAGTATCGAAGAAGTATTGCACGGATTAAAGTTGACTAAGTTAAATGATGCAGTTATTGAGGGTCAATTTCAGCGGTCGCTTTCGACTCCGTTAAAAGTTATTTTGGATTATGAAGGTACGAATATGTCACCTTCAACTTCAGGAATTCCGGTGGCATTTCAACCGGTTGATATAAAAATGGACTTGCAAACCGCCGTCATTGCCAGGAATGATAATATAGCTCGGTCAACTGTGTACAGACTTACCGATGAAAAGGATGTACAGTATGTGATTGCAAAAATAGATTTAGGAAAAATTGTCAGCGGTTCGACGGAAGATAAAGAATTAGAAAATATTATATTGAAATCTTTAAGCAATCTCCCAAATCCTTCAGTTACTTTCAAGATAGATGTAGCCAATATTCTAATGACTGACACTTATGAATTTGGCAGCAATGTTCCAAAGGATGCCGTTAATATCATAAAAGAATCAGTTCGTGACGGATTGACGAAAAGTCTCGGAATAGCTTTTACGGATAATTCTGCCAGGAGCAATTTCAGTTTGGAGGTCAAAGGGATATCAGAATCACTGCCTGCTAATGAATATGGAATTTATTTTTCTTATATAAGCTATACTTTCACCTTAAAAGATAATCAAAAAAATGAAGTTATTTTCAGCAATGTAATGAATCGTGTCAAAGGCGCCGGATTAAGCGAGAGTTTGGCTCTGAACAAAGCCATTATGAACGGCACGACCAAGTTTAAAAAAGAATTGCTGAAAGAACTCACATCCGTGATCGAAAAGCTGTAGTTCCGGTGGCCGCCTATGCTTAAAAGACTGATTGGATTAGTGATATTCACGCTAATTATTTCCCCCTTATCATATGCTGAATTGAAAGCGCAAGCAGAAGAAAATGTAGAACTCAAAAGCCCTGAAAAGGTAAAAATACTTATTCTACCGGCTAAAATAGGTAAGTTTGGAGAGCATTCGATAGAAGAAGAGATAACGGGATATATTGCTGATATAGCAACAAACCTTGGTAGATTTGAGGTTATAGACCGGAATAACATTGAATCTATTGTGAAAGAGCAGAAACTTCAGCTGAGCGGCCTGATTAATGAATCAATGATAACAGAAATCGGTAATATCTCAGCGGCGCAAGATGGTATATTAGTAACTATATCTCATTTTTCGCAAAAGGGAGTGCCTAAGAAAGATAATGATAATGATGATAGCGATGAGGATGACGACCATTCAATCATAGGCTCAATATTTGGAGGCATTGTCAGAGCAATTGTCAGTCATGAAGATCATGGGAAAGAGCAATATCCCAATAACATTCAAACCTCATTAACGGTTAATATAAATAAAATAGATATAGAAACAGGTATTACCCAACAATCAGTCACCATAAGCGTGAGTCATACCGGTGGCAACAGAGGAAAATCTAAGAATAAGACAATAAATAAATTTAAGAGAAGAGCCGTCATAGAGATGAAAAACTTTTATCTATTAACAGCCGGCGTTGAAGTTTTACCGGATGGTAGGATATTTATTCCCGCCGGATACGAGATTGGAGTTAAAAAAGGTACATTATTCGAGATTATCAGTGAAACGAAGAACCTGAACGTAAGAGGTAAGACCTATACTTTTGAGGGGGAAAGAGTGGCTTTTGTTGAAGCGTCTGAGCTTCTTGATGAAGGTAACCTGGCTAAACCTATAAAAGTTTGGAAACCGATAAAATCAGGGTACAAAGCGATTGAGTTTCATCGCCCCATAATTGCCAGCGCTTTTTATTTCACACAATTCAATACAGGCACCTGGGCATTGAATATAGTACCTGAATTTCTACCGTTTAACAGGATGTCAGGGCGACTTGGTATTAGGTTTATAAGAGGAAAAGATTCAAGGGATGAGGTAGATAACGGTATTGGCGTTGATATCGGACCGAGTCTGAAAATTATCAATAAAAGATTATTTTCGGTAAGAATTTTTGGGGGATTCGGCGGTTTGTTCTTTTTCAAAAGGGATGATGCAGGCGCATTAGTCAACTCAGCTTCTGTTTCTTCGATATTAGGCTTAAATATTGATTATTTCAAATCCGGCGGCAGAGACTTATCATTTGAATTAGGTTATAGGTTTGATTCCGGCTCGAGCAGCTGGAATAATCTTGGTGAAGAGGATGAACCCGATTATGAAGCTGTCTGGATCGGTAATACACCGGAGATTGATATATCCGGTTTTTATATCTCTGTGGGATACAAATTTACAAGTCTGAAAAATTACTTTTAAAAACATCAGAAAAACATTTTTTCTCCATATTTATGCTCGCAGTTGTGAAACAACTCTAACCATATTTCGTATATTAAAAAACCAATATCTAATTTTATAGGATTTAAGAAAGATAATAATCGTTTACAGAAGTGAATTAGAAACCGTGAATATTAAAGTAAAATTGTTGACTTTAGGTTCATTTCATTCATATTATTTTCAGCGCTTTTTTTATACGAGAACTTGAATCATTATTTTATAGTACGGCTGACGCAAATATTGATAATATCAGGTTGGAGTAAACGGAATGAACACGAAAATATTTACCTATAAAGGATTAAACGAATGCAAACAAATAAACTCAGGAGATGGAGTAATGTTAAGGATATTTACTTTTTTGCTGTTTTCATTGATTCTAATAAGCAGCTGCGCGACAGGAGGCTCAAAGATGGAATCTCATGATTCGGGAGCGGCGCTGTCGTCAGGAATCGATGAATCAAATTTTGATACAACCGTGCGGCCACAAGATGATATTTATCAATATGTAAACGGTACATGGCTAGCGAATAATGATATTCCCGCTGATAAATCAAGCTATAGCTCTTTTACCGAGCTAAGTGATTTGAGCGAGGAACGGGTGAAAGCAATAATTGACGAAGCAGCAACGGGTATGGGCGAACAAAACCCCGAATTGAAGAAGATTGGAGACCTCTACAATAGTTTCATGAATACTACATTGATAGAGGAGCTTGGGACAACACCTTTGGATGCTGAGTTGGCTTATATCCAAAAAGTATCCAGCTATGATGATCTGATAGGATTATTCGTCCATTATCAGAAAGTTGGTGTAAAAATGCCATTCGGCTTATTTGTAGATCAAGATTCTAAAGAGACCACACGATATACTCTGTTTGCTACTCAAAGGGGTCTTGGACTACCCGACAGGGATTATTATCTAAAGGAAGATGCCCGATTCAAGAATATTAGAACTAAATATGTTGAACATCTTAGAAAGGTTTTCACTTTCGCAGGACAGAGCGACCCGGAAACCAAAGCTGCCACTGTCATGAAAATGGAAACAGCTCTTGCCGAACCGCAGTGGACTCCGGTTCAAAATCGGGATAGAGATAAAACATATAATAAGTACTATATTGACGGATTGAACGATATTACTCCTAATTTTGATTGGAAAGCCCTTTTTGCCGGTTTAGAAGTTGAGGAAACTCAGGATATCATAGTCAGGCAGCCAAGTTATCTTAAAGCTTTTAATGATCTGTGGAAGAAATTTACCGTTGAAGATTGGAAAATATATTTCACATGGCATCTTTATGATGCGTTCGCCGATCAGCTACCATCAGATTTTGTTGATGCGAACTTTGATATATACAGCAAAACACTGCGTGGAGTTGAAGAAATTCGACCTCGTTGGAAAAGAGGTGTGAGTGCGGTTAATAATATTCTCGGTGAAGCGGTTGGGAAAATCTATGTTGAGAAACATTTCAAACCTGAAGCCAAAACGAGAATGAAAGAGTTGGTGCATAATCTTGAAGTGGCGTTAGAGGAACGAATTAGCGAATTGGAATGGATGGGACCCGAGACCAAAAAGCAAGCGCTTACCAAGCTGGCTAAATTCAATTCCAAGATTGGTTATCCGGACGATTGGAGAGACTATTCTGCTCTCGAAATCAAAGACGACGACCTTCTCGGCAATTACATTAGATACAATGAATTTGAACATAATCGGGCGATGGCAAAATTATCAGGTCCTATCGACCGGAAGGAATGGTTCATGACACCTCAAACGGTAAATGCTTATTATAATCCGCCTATGAATGAAATAGTGTTTCCGGCAGCTATTTTGCAGCCGCCGTTTTTCAATATGGAGGCTGATGATGCTGTAAATTACGGTGGGATAGGCGCTGTAATAGGACATGAGTTCAGCCACGGTTTTGACGATCAAGGAAGAAAGTCCGATGGCGACGGCAACCTCAAGGAGTGGTGGACCGAAGAGGACGAAACCAAATTTAATGAACGTGCGCAGGTGATGGTAGAGCAGTTTAATGGTTTCACACCTTACGATTCCGTTAATGTAAACGGCGAACTCACTCTTGGAGAGAACATAGGTGATCTGGCTGGGCTTACCATCGCATTTCGAGCTTATAATAACTCGCTGAATGGAAAAGAAGCGCCAATAATAGACGGATTTACGGGTGAGCAACGATTTTTTATGGGTTGGGCTCAGGTCTGGAGACGGAACGTGCGTGAAAAGAGAGCGCGTCAATTAATTCTCATAGATCCGCACTCGCCAGGATTTTATCGTGTTAGCGGCACACTCCAAAATATGCCTGAATTTTATGAAGCGTTCGACGTAAAGGAAGGTGATAAGTTATTTGTGCCGGTAGAAGAGAGAGTTAAGATATGGTAATAAGTTAGCTAAAGTAATATATGTGCAACAAAGCCCCGATAGATTATCGGGGCTTTGTTATTAATTAATATCTTACATCATTGAAATAGTGTGTAGTCCCTATTATCTCTATATAAAGGTGGCAGTATATTGTCGATATGTTGCATTTCTTGTCAAATAGTTAAGTTTTAAGATAATAAAAATGTATATAAATAGATTATTTTTAATATTTCTCCTTTTGATCCTCTCATCGAAAATAACTGTAATGTATAATTATTCCGTCGTCATCGTTATAGATTTAATACTGAATTAGTTATCAATCGGTAGTTCATCCTGCCAAGTTAATACAAAATGGCACATAAATTGCAATACAATAATTATTATAATATAGAAACTCCGCAAGGAATATAAATGAATAAAATGCTTACCGGTATAGTGCTAAATTATGGAATCAGCTATCTGAGGAGCCGTCTAAACCTGAAATTCAATAATGAGGGCAGCTATGCTTTCGTTCAAGTTCAGGATGCGCGGATTTTTGGATCTGAGACCAATACACTTGATGACGGAAGCGCGGATGCCACTGATTACCATCAGGCATACTTTAATGTCTCAGACGTATTCACACAAAGGGCCTTGATATTAGGATTGGCAGGCAGGAATCAGCGTATGCTAATCAACCGCTCATGGGTTCTGTGGGCCGGCATAATATCGATCGCTCCTTTAAAATATCTAAAACAATTTTGATATTAAAGTTTTTTGTAGGTAGCCGATAAAATTAGAAATAGAGGTGATTAACGATAAAAAATTAATGGAGGGGTAGATTGGAAAGAAATCATTTAATAAAAATAGGTATAAGTCTTTTACTTTCACTTATGCTAACGATACCAGGTTTGCTGATAGCAGCCGACTCTGATGAAGAAAAAAAAGAAGAAAGCTCCGAGCAAGTCAAAACTGATTGGCATAATATATCTCCAAATCTAAAAATTGGCGGGTCCCTAAGAGTAAGGGCAGAAGACAAGAACAGTTTCAATTTTGTTGACAGCAATCAGGATTATATGCTGACCCAGTTAAGATTGAATATTTCTTGGAAAGCCTCAGAAAATGTTAAAATATTTTTAGAAGGACAGGATGCGCGTGTAATGGGAGAAGAAATTACCGCTATTCCAAGTATCAATCGGGACGCCACACCAAATATATTTGCAGATCAATTTGATCTCCATCAAGGATTTGTGGACGTTAATTTTTCCGCAAACAGAACACCGGTTAAGATTAGAGCAGGAAGGCAGAAATTCAACCTCGGAACGCAACGGCTCGTTGCATCATTGGAATGGGTAAATACAGCGCGTGTATGGGACGGGGTACGAGTAACCGTAGGCAATGCGAAGAGCAGAAATTTAGATATTATAGCTTCTCGTTTAGTCCCTGTCTCGCCTAATCGCATCAATGATTACTCAAGGACCAAAAGTCGATACTTTAACAGTCAGTTTCATATTCTATATTATACCGATAAAATAACCATTCCGAATACTCAGTGGGAAAGTTACTTGATGTTAAGACGTGAAAGCCAAATTGATGACAATGTTTATACTTTTGGAACACGGTTTACTACTGTTAAAGATTCATGGTTATTCGAAGGGGAAGCAGCAGCTCAAAGTGGAACTTATAGCGGTTTTACCCATAAAGCTTTTATGGCTCATATTGGCACTGAATATAAAACCGGTGTGTTTAATAATGCGAAAGTTGGCACCGCCTATAATTTCGGCAGCGGAGATGGTGTACCTAATGATCAAACCCATTCTACGTTTGATAATTTATACCCTCTAAATCACGCCTATTACGGATATATGGATTTATTTTCTCTTCAGAATATTCATAATTTTGAAGTGACATTTAAAAATAATCCTCTTCCTAAATTAGGCTTAAGAGTCGCATACCAGGGGTTTTGGCTTCACCGGGCAAGTAATGATGCATGGTATAATGCCGGCTCGGCTGCCATGAGAAATGCAAACGGAGCCGATGTTAGTTCTTATGTCGGAAGTGAAATCGATATAACGGTAAAGTACCCGTTTTATAATAAAAGAATTGTCGGCGTAGTTGGAGTAAGTCAATTTTTCAAAGGCGCATATGTAGATGATGTAGTTTCTGCATCGGAAAATGACGCCAGCTTTTATTTCGTGCAAACAAAAATAAAATTTTAAAACAATAAGGAGTAATAAGATGAGCACAAAATTAAAACTAATCGCTGCAGCAGGGCTTATATTTACACAGATATATTTCATCGGCAGTGCCGGCGGAGCGATAAATAGGAATGTAACGCCTACGGATGTCTATTATCTTGTGAAGAGTGTAGATGAGTCTTTAATGAAAGATAACGGGTTGAGTTCGCAATTCAATAAGCAGCCGCTTTCATTAAACGTTAATCCACGGAATGTTTACCAAAAAATAGCTAACGTAATTGCTGAATTTAATACTCTTTATCCGAAATCAATATCCACAAAGCTGGTTAGCAGTAAGGTCGGCAAAGTCGGAAATAACCCTCTTGCGTCTGATGTATATGATTTGGTTTCAATGATGAAAGATGCCCTTAATAAGAATAATTCTTTCAGTACGACAACTGATGCTATTAGTCCAAAAAAACCAAGTGACGTTTTTCAGCTACTACGGCAGTTATCCGCTCATATTAGCGAGGCATCGGATAAAAAAGGATTAAATGTAAATTCGCTTTGGTCGGCTGGTCGTGTATATGAAGCGAATTATTTGGTTTTTTTAGCGGGAGTGCAAAAGTTAGCCAATGATCACGGTGTTGAATATTCCAAATACAATCATCCCGTCTCGGCTGAAAGCGGGAAAAAGCCGAAAGATGTGTTTTCAAAGATAACTTCAGCACATAATTCATTATCAAACTATTACGTGAAGATTACCGATAGAAGCTATACTCCCGTTGTGCTTGAGGACATAGCCGATAAACAAAATATAACACCTATTGACGTTTTTGATCTTGTTCAAATAGCCACCGGTGAGCTAAAATATATAGCGGGTAAAATCCAACTCAGCAGAACGGAGAAGTTCAAATACAGTTCATGGGTTAAAAATACCAAAGTGCTGCCGGGACATGTTTATGTTTTAGTGAGTTATATAGAAAGTATAACTCAAACTTTATAAACTGTGGGATTAACTTTGGTATAAATGGGAGAAAGGAGCAATGATTAAGAAATTATTAAGAAACACTACTGTGAGAATTAAAATTCTGGTTGTTTTTTCAACGATATTCGTTGTAGGGTTTGTTCTCAATTTTTATGTATCAAGTAAGCAAATGAAAAAAGACGCCATTGAAAACGCTGCCTCTAACGGAAGATCCATGACTACGGCATTAGTACAGGTTCGCGAAAACAGCGCAAAACTGTTTGAAGAAGATTTTTACAATTGGGATGATCTATTCAGCGATCCGGAAAAGTTATTACAAGCAGTACCTGTAGTTAGAGCTTTTGCGGTCGGAAATGGGCTGGTTGAGGGTACAGAACTTAAATTCAGGGTTCCGGCATTTGATGCGAGAAATCCGAAGAATGATCCTACTGCGTTTGAAGCTGAAATGCTCAGAAAAATTGAATCTGAAAATTTAGAAGAGTATTGGGAAATCAACGAAGCAACCAACGAACTTCATTTTATGAGTTCAGTGATAATAGATGACGCCTGCTTGATGTGTCACGGTACGATAGAACAAAGTGTCACCGGTACTACCACAGATCCGGTAGGATTCCAGATGGAAGGATGGAAAGTAGGCGATAGACATGGCGCATTTGAATTCATTATGCCGCTATCAGGTGTCGATAAGGCAGTAGCCAGCGCTGCACTAACCAGTGGAAGTATAATATTCGGGATAATCGTTGTAGGAATTGCTACTCTAATATTTCTACTAAATGTTGTATTTACCAAACCGATTAATTCAATGATTGAAGGAATGGAGAGGTTAGCGGATAATGATTTTAGTACGGATGTTAATTTGGATACCAAGGACGAATTTGGAATTATGGCAGCTGCCTTTAATAAAGCTACAAATTCAATACGGGAGCTTTTGTTTCAGGTTCGAGCAAATGTTGGGCAGGTAGCATCCGCAGCCACAGAAATCGCCTCCGCCGCAGAGCAATCTTCCGCCGGAGCAGGTGAACAGGAAGCACAAGCGGGAGAAGTATCCGCTTCTATGGAAGAGATGGCGGCAACCATAGTGGAATCGTCACAGAACGCAGCATCGGCAACTGAATCAGCGCGTAAAGCCGCTGAAGTAGCAGGTGAAGGTGGGAAAATCGTTCAGGAGACGATAGAAGGGATGCAGAGAATAGCGGAAACGGTAAAAGCATCCGCAGCCACCATCGGTGAATTGGGTAAACGATCAGATGAGATCGGTGAGATCATCGGGGTTATTGACGATATAGCGGATCAGACCAATCTACTTGCGCTAAACGCGGCTATAGAAGCGGCGCGCGCCGGCGAGCAGGGGAGAGGATTCGCGGTTGTAGCCGATGAAGTCCGCAAGCTTGCCGAACGAACCACAAAGGCAACAGCTGAGATAGCAGCAATGATCAAGGGTATCCAGGAGGATACAAGCGGCGCTGTCACCTCAATGGAAGAGGGAACCGCTCAGGTTGAAACCGGTACCGAACTTGCCATAAAGGCAGGGGATTCCCTCAGCAGTATTGTGAGTGTGGTAAATGAGGTTCAGAATATGATCGAGCAGATAGCTACGGCATCGGATGAGCAATCGGCGACTGCCGAGCAGATTTCCGGTAATGTAGGTAACATCGTTTCGGTGACCAAGCAGAGCGCTCAGGGCGCAGAGCAGATGGCAACCACAGCTGAAGAGCTCAATAGGAATACCGATGTGCTTAGCGAGCTTGTAAGTAAGTTCAAGCTCGAAGCGACAACCGAATCACATACCGGTGGTTCCCATAAAGAATAGAGAAGGAGTGAGTTCATGACCGAATCTACACAAAGCACAAACGATTCTAATTCAAAAACGACTGACTTACTCCAGCTCGTAGGGTTTCAGCTCGATGATGAGGAGTATGGAATCGATATCCTCAAGGTTCAGGAAATAAACAGGATTACCGAGATAACGAAAATCCCTCAGTCTCCGGACTTTGTGGAAGGCGTTATCAATCTGCGCGGGAATGTCATACCGATAATCGACCTTAGGAAGAGGTTCAATATGCCGCACAAGGAATACGATAAACAGACCCGCATCGTAGTGGGAGAGATTGGTGACAGAACTGTAGGGTTTATAGTTGACGCAGTATCTGAAATCATCCGCCTTCCTGCCGACAAAATCGAACCGGCTCCGAATATTTCAGCGGACGATAAGGCGGAGTATATCCTCGGGGTAGGTAAGTTGGATGACAAATTGCTAATGCTGCTTGATATTGACAAAATCCTTTCAGGTTCTGAAAAGGATAAGTTATTTGAGGCAGCTGAAGATTAAGAAATATCAGAATAAAATGATTAAGGAGTCTCTATACTGTTGGAGACTCCTTATTTATTAATGATATTTTGTGCCATTAATTTTAATAATTATCCAATTTTTAATTTAGAGTGAATTTAACTAATTGAAGATAACCGGAAGAATGTAAGGCAAATAAATGCATAAGAAGTTAATGACGACAATTTCTATTTTTATCTGTGAATAAGGAAAAGATTGTAGAGTGAAAGCAGCTTTCAAACCTCAATCTCCAACCTGTCTTTTTCATCAGATTCGAAATCATCCCATTCTGTAGGGTATGTAATTATCACGTTTGACATTTCTTCTTCTTTTTCTTCTATTCATCCAGTTTTTGCCTTACTGTTATTATCGTCATACAACAGATTAAGTTCAGCTAATATGGAATATTTAATAAATATCATATAATCGTTGTCTATAATTCGATTAAACTAAACCATTGCTCATAAAACTTATTGATTTAACAGAAATTTATATTACTCACTAAAGTTCTTAATGATGCTGCCGATGTTATTGTACAAATTGCGTAATAGCTGTTTAATTGATAAGCGAGGCAATATTGAAATTAAACTTCCAACGGGTTACATTTTAATCTATATAGAATTTAATAATTAATTAGAAAGACAATAATTATGAAAAATGAAGAGGAAATTAGAACATCTCTCAAAATGCACCGGGAAGCACTTTCCTTTACTAAAGAACAATTCAAAAATAGATTGAAAGAGTTATCAGAATCCGCAGAAATAGAAGTAAATCCCGAGGATGATGCGATAGTAGATCGACTGTTCAAGGAAATGCTGCATATTGAAAGAGCAATTATCCGAGAATTGGAGTGGATACTAAATGAGGAGCTACAACAATCGGATGAATGGGTATCTTCTATTCTTGATAATCTTTAGCTGCCGGCTGCCGTAAAATATAATACTACTAAGGCTATTGAGCCTACAATCGTCCAAAATACCGTTGCAGTAAGTGTAATTTCCTTTTCTTTCGTTTGAATATCAAACCACCACGACTTGACATCAGCAATCATTGTAGAATCATCTGATATTTCGGAAAATTCTATAACAAGCGAACGAGCTTCTGCTGTGTGTTCTACGCCCTTGGAAGCCATTATTTTTTCATGAAATATTTGTATAGAATTGTATAGAGCTGTTTCTGTTTCGGGGCAACCGGGATAATACTTTCTTTGCTTGAAATAAAAAGATAATGCGGCAATATAATCATCGTTGGCTTGATAATCTCTTCCAGCAGTTAGATAATAATCGTTGCAGTTAAGACGTTCTTGCGCATATATCTCTGATGAAGTAATCGCAAAGAGAATTATGAAAATGAAAATGTGTTTCAACTTCTACTGTCGTATAAATTCATGATATGCAGAGAATCTATGAGCAGCTTATCCGAATTTCAAAGCGAATTATTATTCTACTATAATATTATTTCGTTATATTTAATATTACCCAATTACCTGTTTTTAAAATATATCTCTAATCAGGTATGCGACACACAGCAAGTTTATAAACGCTTTATCGATTCTTCTCATAGTATTATTCTCCTTTGTACTATTATCGGTTCGCTGAAATAAATCATTAGAGAAAAACGTATATAATTGCACGCTGCTTAACTTCGCCTTGCCACTTATAGCGCAATAGAATAAATTCTGATGGAACAAGATATAATAAATATGCGACGATAATGAACAGAACAGCATTCTATATAATGATATTGGTTGAAACATTTCTGCACAGCAGTTCGTTTATTTATGGTCAGGACAATGCCGGAGTAAAAGCATATGCAATAGCTTCAATGGTAGATGTATATGAAAAGACCTATAGAGGCTTCGATATTGTGGCTGAGTTACAATACGGTGAAGAGATAGAGATACTCGCCGAAAAGGATGAATGGGCATATATTTTATATGCTGATAAATATAAAGGTTGGACGAGATTGAAAAATCTGTCGCTTACAGAGCCTCCCGAGATAATTGATTTATTCTCTAAAGTTTTAAGTAGCCACTCAAAATGGTTTCCTCCTCCTTTTAAAGTCATTGGATGGGAGGAATCAAGGCGTTGGGTAGGAAATAATTTTACGGTAGAAGGTAATATCGAACGGATTGTACTTACCCCAAAATATTATTATTTCTATATGGACCCTGTAGGAGAGAAATTTCGCGCTGTCATCTCCGTGAAAGACGCGGATGAATTTCCTTATCCGTTAGATAGTTTCTTCCTTTACCGTCAGGTCAGGGTCAGCGGATTACTAAAATATACTTTTCATGGCGCAGAAATGGTTCTTATTTATCCAAATCAAATCGACAGAGCCTATAGTTCGGCTCCGAAAACTGAATGATCATATGATTAAAAGCACAAAGAGAGAAAGAGATAGGCACAAAAACATTGGATTGGTTGAATTGTTAAAAGAAGAATATACCCTCACCGAAAATAATTGGGAGCTCATTGAAGAAGCTACTTTATACGAAAATGATTGGGCTTTAATAGGCGATTTATTTTACCGGCGCGGCCTGGAACAAAGAATGCTGGTGTTTTTTGATGAATTAAAGGAATATTCTATGCAACCGTTCAGAGAAAATCAAAAATTTAATTTGTCCGATAAGTATCCTTTAGAATATCTTATCGCATTAGTTACCGGCTGTCTTGAAACTCCAAGTAAACTTGGCGGCTGTGACCATAGCTGCGGTTCAAACTAAAAATAGACTTGAATACTTGAACTTAATAATTTTCATTTCTCTCACATTAGGTATCATTGGACTATTTTCAAGGGTAATGACCGATAAAGAAGATCGGCTATATGTAGTTTTGACATTCGCCTCAACAATTTTAATCGGCAACGGAATAGTTTTGATGATGTTTGATAATATAATGAGGGGACTATTCGTCTTAGCTCTTATTATCGTTTTAGCCATTATCTCAAAAGGATTAGAAGATGACAAGCGCTATATCCGGAAAATCTATAAGGAAGTTGAGGATCTGCGGGCAAAAAATCCTCAAAAGAGTGATAGAGAGATAATGGAAGATCTGTTTAATTTACGATTCCCGAAAATCGGTATATCTGTGAGAAAGGAAATTATGAATGATAGCGAAGATTTCGAGGAGATGCTTTTAAAAACTATTGAGTTTAATTCATCAGGCAAAATAAGTAAATCTCTTACAATTAATGAGTTGGAAATGGACGACGATGCATCTTAGCGGTATACGATTACTGATACCTATAGCGCTGATTATTTCGTTTATTGGATTGCAATGGTCGCTTTATTCACGATTACAAAATTTCATCAAGGAATTTGGAATTGAATCGTCTGAAGAAAAACGTTTTATATTATTAGCGAGAATCTTTTTCGTATATTTGATTTCTGCTGCATTGTTTACATTATTATTCGGGTTCGATTCAAACGGTTCCGTGGTAATAAAATATTTCCTGTTTTATCCGCTAATAATTTGGATAGTATCCTCAATATCAATGTTTTTATTTCTAATTCTCAGAGATCTGCTGCAATTAACAGTTAAATTTGGAAGGAGGTTATTTAATTATCTTAAGAAATCAGAAAATGAACCGGAACTGATTTCTTCCGAGCGTCGAAAATTTCTCCAAACCGGTTCCATTGTCTCAATCGGCTTAGTGGCAGCTCCCATAACTACATTCGGATATGCTGCGATCATAGCTAAAAGCAAACCTGTATTGAACAAAGTCTCGCTGAAAATACCCGGATTACCTGTAGGTTTAAAGGGACTGAAAATAGCGCAGGTCAGCGACCTTCATGTAAATCAATTTATTGGTCAGTACGATATGGAACAGCTGACGGGAAATATCTCTAAAGAGAAGCCCGATATAATTGTTATCACAGGTGATTTCGTTTCGAATTCGGTTAAATATATTCCGGTCGCCGCCTTAGGATTGAAGCGGATAAATGCCCCCTATGGAGTTTACGGATGTCTCGGGAATCATGATTATTATACCGGCGCAAAAGAAGTCAGAAAACAAATGGAATCAATCGGGATAAATATACTTCTGAATTCCTCTGAGGAGATTGTCATTCGGGGTGAAAAATTATCCATTGCCGGATTAGATGATCTTTGGGTTGGAAAGCCTGATTTCGATGCCGCTCTTGCTGACACAGAAAGTTCAGATATGGTGATTCTCTTGTCTCACAACCCGGATACATTTCCCGAAGCTGCAAATCGGAATGTAAACCTGACACTTTCAGGGCATACGCATGGAGGTCAGGTGGGAGTGAAATTGCTTGGAAATCATTACAGCTTTGTTAATCTTGTTACTCCCTATATTAAAGGGGAATTCAGTATCGGCAATTCAAAACTTTATGTAAACAGAGGAATTGGAACTGTGGGTCCGCCTATCAGATTAAATTCTACGCCGGAAATTACGATTTTTACGCTTGAAGACAGCGATATTTCAGTTTAGTTCTGTTCAGCCTTATCAATTACTAATAAAGTTAAGTAATTTCCGTTGTGATTATTGCATTATAAGTTGACAATCGCTAAGAGTAAGCTTTAAATTTAAGATAGTGGAATCAACTGTGATGCGGCAGATTATTGCTATATCACGTTATCAATTATCTACAAGGAGAGCATTAAGTGGGTTTTATCGGGGATTGGATAATATTTTCTTTCAAATTGTTGTTGTCTGCTCTCGTTAGCGGTGTAATGGGATGGCAGGCGCTAAAGGATGACAATTCAACTGATTTAAAGGCTTATGTATTGGCCGGAACACTGTCTTCTATGCTCGTTATGGCCTCAACCAAGTCAGGTAGCGATTCAAACGATTTTATGCTTGGTTTCGTTATAACAGGAATTCTCGTTGCGATAGCAATTTTATCCTCGAAGATGATT
Organism: Candidatus Neomarinimicrobiota bacterium; assembly: GCA_022573815.1. NCBI lineage: Bacteria > Pseudomonadati > Fidelibacterota > Fidelibacterota bacterium. The sequence continues at coordinate 17,580 of JACZTG010000020.1, read as the reverse complement.
AATGCTCAATCCAATACGTCAGGGATCTTCTCCGGGATCAAATTATTATATTCCGCATCGCTTGGAATACTTGTGGGCGCAGGAGAAATAATAGAAGCGGTGATAGCGGCGATTCTTGGCTATATAGTGCTGAATCACTTGAACTTAGGAGCCACCTCATCGGATGAAGGGGGAAACTCAAAAGATGAGTAGATATTATTTATTTTTAATAGGTAGGAGTTAAAAATGTTTCTTAATATTTCTAAGAAAAAAGTGATTAGTTTGATGAAGGACACTCAATTCTATGAAGTCACGATTGATTTCGACATTTCTTCCGATGAATCTCTACTAACTAAGTATTTTGATGAGGATTTTATAATAGCACTTCATGTGAATGGCGCAAGAGAAAGAGGGCATACATTAACAGCAAGCAGACCTGCTACAAAAGTGCGACTGAATATCAAATCCAATGAGAGTACAATCTTACTGTTTGCGCATAAATCTGATGCGAATATTTTTATTGAGAGATTAAAAGAACAGGCTGGAAAAGTTTTGGAAATGCTTAGAAGTAAATCGGAAGAAACATCTGATTTTGATGAGGAATTAAACATAGAAATATAAGATAAACGAAAGTTTATTGAATAGGGGGTATTCTAATAGATTTGAAAATTGGTTTTGTATCTTATTTAGATGGTTATAAATAAAACAATAGCTTCACCATCCACGGCAACTATTCAACGCCTCTCAAATGCTTTTCATCATTCCACAGACGCGATAGTCCTCACAAATAAAGATGGTATAATTAAGGATATTAATCCGGCGTTTACCAAAATGTATGGATATTCATCCGATGAGGCTCTTGGAAAAACTAACAGAATTTTACGATCATCGGTGACTGAAGATAATATTTATGTCGAGATGTGGAATAGTCTATTAACCAAAAATCAGTGGAAAGGTGAACTTTTTAATAAAACAAAAGATGGTATTGAAATTCCCGTTTATGTATCGATTACGCCAATTTACGAAAGCGAGGAATTAACGGGATATATGGGTTTAACTATTGATTTATCCGAAAAATATCAGTTGGGCAAAGAGTTGGTTGTTGAGAAGCGTTTCTCTGAATCATTGCTCAACACGGTCAACAGTCTCGTCATATCGCTTGATACAGAGGGAAAAATCATCATATTTAATTCTTATTGCGAGTCATTTCTCGGCTATAAAGAAACAGAAGTCATCAATAAAAACTGGTTTGAACTATTTTCCGATAAGGAAAAAAGAAAAAATGATGAGGCTGTCTATAATAGCTTATTGCAATCGGGCGGCCCTCTACAATATGAAAACGAAATATTGACTAAATCAGGAGAAACGCGAACCATTTTGTGGAGTATCACCACACTGAAAGATGAAAATGGCAATATCAGCGGTGTGCTTGCAATTGGGCAGGATATGACAGAATTTCTTACACTACGTCAAAAAATAGGCAGGTCTGAACAATTGGCTGTGCTGGGTCAACTGGCGGCCGGAATCGCTCATGAGGTCGGAAATCCGCTCACTTCCATTTCCTCCCTTGTTCAGGTGCTGCAAAGACAATCCAAGGAGGGCGCTACTCGAGATAAGCTGGATTTGATTATAGGCCAAACAAGACGAATCACTCAAATCATAAGAGATTTAGTGGATTTTTCTCGACCATCAGATTTAGAAGAAGAACCTACCGACATTAACGCCCAAATTGAAAAAGCGGTAAGAATTGTTTTGATTGATGAAAAATCGAAAAATGTGGATTTTAAAATAGAACTGGCAGCTAAGTTATCGGAACCGGTGTTAATTGCCGACCAGTTGTTTCAGGTAATACTGAATTTAATCCTTAACTCTCTTGATGCCGTCAAAAACGGCGCAGGCGTGATTAAATTAAAATCCAAAGAAGTCAATAACAGTGTTATAATTGAGGTTATTGACGACGGAATCGGCGTTTCTTCCGATAAAATAGAACGGATATTTGAACCGTTTTTCACTACCAAAGAAGTTGGAAAGGGAACGGGTCTCGGACTTTGGGTAAGCAGAGGAATTATTAATTCTTTTGGCGGCAGCCTTAGTGTAAAATCCGAAGAGGGAAGCGAAACAACATTCACTGTTTCAATACCGCTTAGATCAAAAAGGAAAACTGCATGAACGAAAAAATATTAATTGTTGATGACGAAGAGATAATCAGGGATTCTCTTACATATATACTTAAAGAGGAAAAGTATGAAGTTGATGGAGCTATTAACGGAATAGATGCTTTGGAAAAGATAAGCGAGCATGATTATGATCTTGTGATAACTGATCTTAAGATGCCGAAAATGGGCGGTATTGAACTGCTCGAAGAAATATCGGCTAAGAACAGTGATATCTTTTCAATTGTTATTACCGCTTATGCTTCAATTGATTCCGCCGTTTCTGCTCTTAGAAGCGGCGCTTACGATTATCTGATAAAACCGCTGGATTTTAACGATGTGATACTGAAAGTGAAAAGACTTTTCGAGTATAAATCGCTTGCAAAAGAAAATCAGATATTAAGAAGGGAAGTAAATAAAAAATATGATTTTTCCAATATCATCGGTAAGTCCGAGGCTATGCAAAATGTTTATGACATAATCAAAAAAGTTTCCAATTCTGAAGGCACTGTGCTGATCACGGGAAAAACCGGCACAGGGAAAGAACTTGTCGCCAAAGCGATTCACTATAATGGACCAAGGAGTGGAAAGCCGCTCATAACGGTAAATTGTGGGGCAATAGTCGAGACGCTGATAGAATCGGAATTATTCGGTCATTTGAAAGGCTCCTTTACCGGTGCGGTGAAGGACAAAAAAGGTCTGTTTACGGCAGCTGATAAAGGAACGCTTTTTCTCGATGAAATTAGCGAAATGCCGATTCATCTTCAGGTTAAGCTATTAAGAGCATTGGAATCATTTGAAATTACCCCTGTGGGTGCAACAACTCCGATAAAATTGGATGTGCGAGTTATAGCCGCTACAAATAAGGATTTAGGAAAAGAGGTATCTGAAGGACGATTCAGGGAAGATTTATATTATCGGTTGAATGTGGTAGAAATTTGTTTGCCATCGCTCTCGCAAAGAGGTGATGATGTTAAACTTCTCGCAGATCATTTTATTGACAAATTTAATCACGAGATGGGAAAAAATATTCAGGGGATGGATAAATCCTATTTAGCAGCTCTTAAAAATCATCAATGGAAAGGCGAGGTAAGAGAGCTCGAAAATATAGTTGAAAGGGGGATGATTTTCGCAGAAGGGCAGAAATTAACCGTTGACGAGCTTCCGGATTCTGTGTTAGCTCATGGTGATCATTTTGATGAAACTACAACAGCAGAGTTAAGCTCGGCAGTTAATAATTTTGAAAAACAACACATCTATGAAGTGCTGAATCGAAACAAATGGGATAAGAAAATAACTTCGGAAGAGTTGGGTATTTCTCTTTCTTCATTATACAGGAAGATGGAGCAGTTTAATATAAATTCCCAAAGCTGATAATCGAAAGCGAACGCTTCTTATGAGTAGGAAGAATAAAATCTAAATTAAGCAAATTGAATAACAATCGTAATATGTTGTTATTTATAGATATACACCTCGTATAACAATATTATAAACAGATGGCACGAAGTTTGTCGTATATAAATCAGAGATGAACTTAACTGTGGCGGTCTGATTTGAAAAGTGGTACGATTCTGATTTACGAACCTGATAGTGAACTCAGCAAAAGTCTTACTCTTGTTCTTGAAGATGATTTTATCATTATCACAGCTTCGGCGCTTGAGGAGGCGGTAAAAAATGCCATTGAGCATAAAGTAGATACTCTTATTCTTGATCTTAATCCGGATGAAATGAAGAATCGAGCACAACTCGATAAGATTCACAAAAAAAGTCCTAATACAAAAATCATCTTATTGTATGTATATACCGAATCAGTTGAAGAACCCGGACAAAGCATAAGAGATGCGGCAGATGCTGTGCTATACAAACCGTTAGAGATTAATCATTTTATAAACATAGTTCGAAGTGTTAATAATTAATAGGATTAATCATGCAATGAGAAGAATTATAATTGAAACAGACGAACATAATGCGTAAGTTTAATATCGAATAAATTTACTCCATAATTATTTAATTTAATTAATAATTTAGTATTAAAAGCCGGAAGCGTCAAAGATGAATACCGCTTCGTATCGTAATATATCAGTAACAGCGGCCATATTGCTGATTGTTCCACAGGTAATATTCGCCCAAGTTTACACCGGTAGATTTACGACTTCTATATATAGCTGGGAAAGACAGGATTCTCCCACAACTTCATCGGGTCATGTTCGAGTATATCAACGCTCATATTTGAAAGCGAATAATCTTGCTAATAAAAACCTTTCCTTAATAGCAAATTTAAGTTACTCAACGGACATTGTTACTGAATCTCAAAATGATCCTCGATTTAGGATAATCAGCGCTTACCTAAAATATAAATTTCTAAATTCAAATTATTTATATATCGGCAGACAAAGAGTTTACACTAATTCCGCTACTGCCGCTTTCGATGGAATTCGTTTAATTTATAAGAAAACAGCTAATTTGATTGTTGATGGATATTGGGGGACAAACATTCCAATTAACAGGGGATTTGATCTGCTTGATTTAAGGAGCAATCAAGTTTTAGGAATTAAAACATCGTATAACAATTTATTCGGTTTCGATGGCTCTCTTTCCTATTCCGATATCAGAAGAAAGCCCAATGATTATTCGGAACCGGGCGAATTCACTAATACATTTCTGAGGCGACAGGCAACTCAGGAGCGGTTTCTTGGCGCTGCTTTAAAAAGAAATATCAACGATAACTTTAGTATATATTCACGGATATTATTGAACTATGGCGCTCCTCTTATTGGTTCCGGAAAGGCAGGTTTTCGCAATTTCCAACGATTTGATCTTACAGCCAGGTATCGGCATAATAGGAATATTACGCTGACTGCCGAATATCTGATCAGAAGACCCCGGTTAAATGAAAATAGTATATTCTGGGTATTCAATCAAAAAACATTCAGCGAAACGGCAGGGCGAATATATTATCGAATCAATTCAAATTTATCGTTGTCCGGAGGATTATCCCTGCTCTCCTACAAAGAAACAGTCAAATTTGATAACTTGGATGACTCAAGTTTACGAATAAACGCGGGGCTTAATTGGAATAAAATATCTTTTTCGATTTCGAATAGAAGCGGCTATGCCGGAGAAAGTGTTTCAACTGCTTTATCATTTTCTACTCGGGTAAGAAATAAAGGTATTCTCCGTATCGGAGGAAATTATTCCATCTATAAAATAAATTCTGATGCAGAAAAAAATAACAATGCTGTTACGCTCTTTTTAGGCAGTACTCATAATTTTAATAAGACAGTTTCAGCAAACATTGATGTTCAATATTTATCACAGGAGATTAACAGTCAAAGAGATTTCTTCGGCTATTCTAAGGATATTCGTTTGTTTGCGAGGGTCAATTATAAGTTCAAAGCAGGAAGATATAGAAAGTGAAAGTCTTGAACTGCATTTCCATAGTGGCAATTGTCGCAATCTTCCTAATTGGAGATTATTCACCCGCTAAGGGATACGATAATCAGCAGGATCGCTCTAAAGTAATAATATTTTCGCATAAGTTTCATGCTGAAGAAGTAGGAACAGAATGTTTGGATTGTCATGTGAATGTCGAAAGTAGTATGACGGCAGAGAGTAATTTACTTCCTATAATGGCCCAGTGCTATACGTGTCATGATGAAGATGATACCGATTGTGAATATTGCCACGTTACGGAAGAATATGTGGAATTTATAAATCCACCAAGAGAGATAAAATTTAATCATTCATTACATCTGGAAGATAGCAATTTAGAATGTATCATATGCCATAAAGGAATTAACGAGGTTGACTATAGCGCTGCTGAGCAACTTCCGGAAATGACTCAATGTATGGAATGCCATAATGACGAAAGTGCGTCAAGCGAGTGCGCAATCTGTCATTCTGAAACGAATATTGCATTGCTAAAGCCTTCAACTCATTTAGCCGATTGGTCTCGCAGCCATGCGCTGGACGCAAGATTTAATACAAATGACTGTTCGATGTGCCATCAGGAGAGTTTTTGTCAGGATTGCCACGATGTTGACCAGCTTGTGCTGGTGGGTGGAGAATTATCAGATTCATATTCGCCGAATGAAACAACATCGGGTGGCTCTGTTGGGCAGGCGTTAAACAGAGTGCATCAGCTGGATTACAGATTTACCCACTCATTTGACGCAAAAGGTAAATTTTCGGATTGCGCCGTTTGCCATGAATCAAACGAGTTTTGCACCACGTGCCATAATCCGGAAGATGATGATCATCGGTTTGAGCCGGCTTGGCACGGCGGCGTGGATTGGGTATCGCTCAATGCGAGACACGGAGAAATGGCGAGAAGAGATATGGAACTTTGTGCGTCGTGCCATGATTTGGATGGAGAAGATCCTGTTTGTTTACAATGCCATATGGATATAACGTTTGGTCCTAATAACGACACTAAAACTCATGAACTCGGATTTATGAACGATGTGAAGGGAGAATGGCACTCCGATCAGAATTATTTATGTTATAACTGCCATACTGTTGGAACATTCAGCTCCGGTATAGGATTTTGCGGTTATTGTCACGGTGATATAGGAGATTGATTTAAATGACGGCAAAAGTTAGATTTCCTTATACTTTGATTCCCATAGTTTTATTATTGATTCAAACGGGGTGTAGTGAATTGAACGATGCGCCTCCTGAAGTAATTGCGGAAAACTTAACATACACTAACGACATGAAAGAGATATTTGACCAAAATTGCATATCCTGTCATTCCGGAACAACTCCACAGGCAAATTACGATATGGCTACATACGCGGGAGTTATTACAAAAGCCACCGCAGGCGATGCCTCGTCCACTTTGGTTCAAAAATCCATAGAAGGCGGCAGTATGAATGGTTTTTATAATTTAGATTTAGAAATTGATAAGGTCGTTCAGTGGGTAGTAGAAGACAACCTTGCTGAATAAGTAAGAATAGATAATTAACAAAGAAATATTTGTTGTCTGGAGCGATAAGGTGAAAATTAGAAACAGCATAAATATAATTATAATCGCACTTCTGGTGTTATTCACAGCGCAAATATCATCAGCCATCGATGGCGATGAAAAACAGCACAAATTTATAGGCGTTGCCAAGTGCAAAATGTGCCATAAAAAGGCAAAAAAAGGATTACAATTCGAAAAATGGCGAGGCAGCGCTCATTCAAAAGCTTATAAGCTACTTGGATCTCCTGAAGCAATGGAAGTCGCGAAGAAAAGAGGAGTGGAAAATCCACAGGAAGACCCTAAATGTCTCCGCTGCCATACAGCGGGTTATGATGCTCCAGCGGAATTGCGAGGGAAGAAATTCGATATTACAGAAGGTGTAGGATGTGAAGCGTGTCACGGCGCCGGCGGTGATTATTACAAATCAAAAGTAATGAAAGGGTTAAGAGCCGGCACTATAGAACCCGCAAGTGTAGGTCTTATAATACCTGATGAATCTACGTGCAAGAGGTGTCATAACTCCGATAGTCCAACTCCCAAAGAGTTTGTTTTCAAAGAAATGTGGGCGAAAATAGCTCATCCAATTCCGTAGATGACAAATCGTAGGAGTTGTATCAGTTATTTTTTGATAATATTATTTCTGATCTCGGTCAAAAGCGTTTTTTTACTTCCCGTTATAGCTAAAGCGCAGGAAACTATTGAGGATTCCGGATGTTTTGAATGCCACAGCGACATAGATAAATTAAGTGAATTGACTGACCAGTACTTCACCTTTCTCGTGCCCGGCGATTTTAAAGAAATTTCCATGCATAATGAGATGGGATGTACGGGTTGTCATGCGGATCCGGGCGGCTATCCTCATCCGGAAGCAATGGGAATGGTTCAATGCTCAGAATGTCATTCTACAGAATACAGTGATTACTTAAATAGTCCGCACGGCACACAATCTATTGCCTCGTTTGAATCAATTCCGAAATGCTCAGATTGCCATGCTCTACACCGGATGAGAAGTTCTTCAGATCCATTATCAAAAGTCCATAAAAGTAATGAATGGGCAACCTGCACAGAGTGCCATCAAACAGCAGCGATGGACAGCAATGATGATAGATCTCACAGAGAAACCAAACCTGAAAATGGTAACGTTTTTTTTACGAAAGGATTACATTCCGATAAAATTAGTAAAAGCGGGAATAACAATTCGCTTACCTGTAGCGAATGTCATGGTATTCATTCGTTAAGCGCTGAACTCGGCGCAGAATGGAAAGAGAATTATTCAACAGAAAATGATTTCTGCGGGGAATGCCATACAACTGAATTAATTTCGTTCAACAACAGCGTTCATTCAACGGCGTCAATCAGTTCAGTTATCGGAGATGTGAATTTAAAATGTTCTGATTGCCATATTGAGCATGAATACGCTGATATTAGTTTCGTTAGAAAAGAAGAATCTGATGCGCTTCTAACTGACAAATGTCTTGAATGCCATTCGCCTGTAGAGATTACAAGCCAATTTGCGCTGAATGCAAGAGGATATACGGAAAAAATCGAGTCATTTCACGGTATAAAAAGTTTGTACGGGAATCTTACTTTTCAAAATTGTTCATCATGCCACGGAATCCATGAAATCAACTCGTTCACAGAGGAGTCACCGGAAATAGTAGCAGTTAAAATATCTGAAAACTGCGGGCGTTGTCATCCCAACGCGTCATCGGATTTCACAACTTCTTTAGTTCACCTATCGGCAACAGGTGAAAGTGATAATGGAATTAATGTTGCTCGTATTGCTATGCTGATTTTGGTTTATGGAACAATGAGTATTATCTTGATAACGATATTTGGTGATATTTATAAGGCATATCGGAGAAAAAATAGATGAGCCGGAAGGAAATTAGAGAATATGTGAGATTTAAAAAATCAGTTGTTTTCCAGCATATGGCTCTTACGGTGTCCGTCATCGGATTAATGCTCAGCGGTTATGTGCTATACAGCATAAGAGTGAATCAGAATTCCGAATCATACTTTTTCTTCACAAACACTGTTGACTGGGGACAGATTCACGTAATTTCGGGAGTTATCTTAGGCATAACTTTATTCTGGCACCTATTCTATATTCTTTTCAGTATCTACGGCCATAATGATTTTATGCAGATGTTTTTAAAGCGAAGTGAATTCAAATCGATTATCAGGCTCGGACATCAAAAGGGATTAAAAGAAAAAAGCAGATTCGGGTTACAGGAAAAAGTCACCTATTGGGTGATCGGTACATATATAGTTTTGATGCTTGCTACAGGATTTTTGAGGCTTGCTCATCACTTTTCCATCAATTATCTTTCAAGGGAACTTTATGTTTGGATGTTGGAGTTTCATAGTTATAACGGCTTACTCGTAGGATTACTATTATTATCATGGCATTTATATTCGATTTTTTTAAAACCCGGCCGATTCCCCGGAACATTATCATGGTGGGACGGAAAAATATCAGAAAATGAAATGATAAGGCGTGAAAATTATGAGGAGCATCAAGACAAAAACTTCTCAGACGGTGAATGTGAGTTATAAATAAAATAATTTAATCAGAGCAATATAATATTTGTAAAAATTGGGGTGGCGACTTGAGTGAAAAATCTACTACGCGAAGAAGCTTTTTAAATATTCTATTGGGCGGCGGTTTTATCGCATGGACTGTATCAGTATTATATCCTGTAATCAGATTTCTTGTCCCACCCAAAATCGCCGAATCCACAGTTTCGTCCGTCAAAATAGGTAAATTACTCGACATTCCGCTCGATAGCGGACAGATATTTAAGTTCGGGCGAAAACCGGGAATATTGATACGCACGTCTGAGGGGGAGTTAAAAGCATTTCACGCTATCTGTACGCACCTTGATTGCATCGTTCAGTATCGGAGCGATATGGAAAGTATCTGGTGCGCGTGTCATAATGGAATTTACGATCTAAATGGAAAAAACGTTGGTGGTCCGCCGCCGTCACCACTTGATCCTTACGATGTGCGCATTAAAAACGGTGAAGTATTCGTTTCGAGGAAATCGTAATGGGAACAATTGACAGGGTCAAAGCGAATCTCTTTGAGTGGTTTGATGAACGGTTGGGAATCTCCGATTGGTTAGAGTTTTTTAAGAAGAAAACGGTTCCTGTCAGTGGTGAATTCTTGTGGTATTATTTTGGCGGCGTATCGTTATTTTTATTTATAATTCAGGTTTTAAGCGGAATTCTTTTGCTGATGTATTACAATGCTGATCCCGACCGAGCGTTCGAATCCATTAGATTTATTATGAGTAAAGTGGAATTTGGATGGCTCATTAGGTCTATTCACTCATGGTCGGCAAATCTTATGGTTTTAGCGATATTTATTCATATGTTCAGTGTTTTTTTCACGAGAGCGTATCGTCCGCCACGTGAAATGACATGGGTAACCGGGATGCTACTGCTATTACTTTCACTCGGATTCGGATTCTCTGGTTATCTGTTGCCGTGGAATGAACTCGCTTTTTTCGCAACAAAAGTCGGTACCGATATCGCCGGTTCGATTCCCTATGTAGGCAATGCTATGCTCAACTTATTACGTGGCGGAGAAGACGTCACCGGAGCGACGTTATCACGGTTCTTCGGACTGCACGTCGCCATATTGCCGTTACTGTTTTTTGTTCTGCTGTCTTTACATCTGTTTCTTGTTCAGGTGCAGGGAATGAGTATTCCTCTCGAATGGGAAAAAGGAGAAAAGGAAGGAAGACCTAAAGAAATGAAGCGCATGCCATTTTTCCCGAACTTCGCTTTGAGAGACCTTCTTTTATGGCTGATAGTTCTTAATGTGCTTGCGATTCTGGCTGTATATTTCCCCTGGGAACTTGGTATTAAGGCAGATCCATTTTCGTCTGCTCCCGCCGGAATAAAACCTGAGTGGTTTTTTATGTTTATGTTTGAAACGCTTAAAATAATACCTGCGCATTTTCTATTTATGGAGGGGGAAGTGTTTGGCATAATGATGTTCAATCTTGCGATTCTATTGTGGATTTTAGTTCCGTTTATTGACACCCGAGTACAAAGGGGCAGAAAAAACAGGAAACTAATTTTAGGAGCGAAATTCTGGGTATTTTATATGCTCTACATGACTTTTGTAGGTTATTTTGATAATCTTGCAATGGGTTTTTCTTCTCTGTTAAATTTCTTTGGATTATCTGCGGAAGGAGCAAGCGGAGTTTACAACTTTTTACTTGGTTTTGGAGGAATGCTACGCTGGTTGTCTATACTCGTAGCCGGCATCGCAGGCATAATTATTTTAGCATGGTTTATTTCTCTGATATACAAAAAGATATTGAAAAAACTCTTACATAAAAAAGGCGGTATTCCTACTGCCGTCGGTATACTGATGTTAGGAAGTAGTTTTCTGTTTCCGTCAACTGTTTCCGCACAGGGCAATTCCACAAGCGAGTGTGTAATTTGTCATTCTGATTTGGAAGACGAATATCTCGCTCCTGTAGAGGCATTTAAAAAAGATGTCCATGAGGAGGCTGGTTTAACGTGTGCCGATTGTCATGGCGGAAATCCTAACTCAGATGACGAAGATGAAGCTATGTGGGATGCTGATGATTGGTTTGGAGTTCCGGCAAAAGAAGAGATTCCCGAGTTTTGCGGTAAATGCCACAGTGATGCTGAATATATGAAAGTTTACAATGTATCTATACCGATTGACCAGGTAGAAAAATACAGTTTATCCGCTCACGGCAAAATGTTAATTGCAGGAGATGAAAACGTTGCCCAATGCAGTGACTGTCACTTTGCCCACGGTATTAGATCATCTTCAGATCCAAAATCTCCTGTTTACCCTAAAAATATAGCTGCTACCTGTGACCGTTGCCATGGAAATAGCACTCTGATGACTGCTTATGGATTACCATCAAATCAGTTTGAAGAATATAAAACGAGTGTCCACGGTATCGCTCTTTATGAAAAAGGTGATATGGGATCTCCTGTTTGCAACGATTGCCACGGTGATCATGGAGTGATTCCGCCGACAGTGACTGACGAATCACTTATTTGCAGTACATGTCACTTGAATAATTATGAGCTCTTTGAGAAAAGTCCTATGTCCATAGCCTTTCATGATATAGGGGAGCGGGGATGTGAAACTTGCCATGGGAATCACGCTATTGCCAAACCGAATGACGATATGCTTGGAGTGCATGAAGGCTCGATTTGTGCAGAATGTCACGAAGAAGATGACGATGGCGGTATAATATCTATTAAAATGCGGGATATGATTGTTGGACTAAAAGAGAAAATGGAAACCACGCGAGCTATTATACACGATGCCGAGCAAAAAGGCGTAGAAATTTCTGACGCACTTTTTAGTTTAAGCGAAGCCAGGCAATCATTGCTGCAATCCCGGACTCGAATTCATTCGTTCAATCTCGATTATGTCGAGGAAGAGATAAATAAAGGAACAAAGGCGGTCGGGGAGGCTGAAAAAATCGGTTTAGCCGCTTTAGACGAATTTAATTTCAGAAAGATGGGATTAGGTATCTCCACGCTGATTTTAACCGTATTGGCATTCTCTCTCTGGTTGAAAATCAAAGAAATAGACAAAAAGCAAAAATATTAAACAGTTTAAATAAATTATTCTTGACAAGCATAATTATTGCGCTTATCATATGACCTGCTTAACCTGCTATGAAACCGATACACCGGGTATAGGAGTGTTAAGAGGGGTCTAAAATTAAAAGCTGGAAGACCTAATTTAATATCAAACAAATGAGGAGAACGATGAGCAAAGTTTTAATGTTTGCAAGTATACTGATTATATCCCTCTTATTAGTTATTTCTTGCGGTAAAGGTAAAAAAGATATAGAAGAAATGGAAGCCGATGAGGTTTCTACATCAGAATCTACGCATGAAGAAGCAACCCTACCAGGAGCGGATGCCGCTGAACTATGGAAATATATTACAGAAACAAGTCCATATGGAGAATGGGACTTTTGGCCCGGCATAGAAGGACATGTAGCAGGTAATGCTCCTCATGGCGCCATAATCCGAACATACCTTAGCGGGCACGGAGCTCATAATGTCCAAGATCCGGAAAAGGGAACCTTTGAAAACGGTCAAATTATTGTCAAAGAAAATTTTATGCCTGATACAACTCTTGCCGCAATTACGGTAATGTATAAAGTAGAAGGCTTTAATCCTGATGCTGCCGACTGGTTTTGGGCGAAATATAAGCCTGACGGAACAGTTGATGCCGCGGGAATTCCGAAAGGCTGCGTCACCTGTCACGGTGCAAAAGCTGACAATGATTTTGTAATGATTGGAAGTTTAAAGTAATAGAATAAATATAATATGTTTTGGAAAGAGAGGGTTTATTTAACCCTCTCTTTTTGTTTGAAAGAAACAGATAAGGGAAGATTTTTATGGATCCGATGCTGAATGCGATTTTAGGAATAGCTTTTGTCGGACTGGCTTTTGCAGGGACGATATTAATGTATTGGCTCTGGGGATTTCCTTATGACCATAATAAATTTAAAAGCGAAGCGCCTATTTCTCTCCGCATCCTTCATCGGATCATCGGATATCTTTATATTGTAATATATCTGATTCTCATGTGGCAAATGGTGCCGCGTCTTTGGAATTACCAAATTGAGTTTCCTGCTCGAACAGTTATCCATTTAACGTTCGGAATCCTGATCGGCATCGTTCTCTTTCTGAAATTTATGGTTGTTAGGTTCTTTAAGCATTTAGAATCAAGATTCGCACCTTTTTTTGGGACACTCCTTATGATCTCGACAGTATTACTTGCCGGATTATCTGTTCCAATGGCTTTTAAAGAATATCAGCTGAGAAAAAGTGTCGTTGGAGGAGATGTATTCAGCGATAAAAATATAATAAGAATTGAGCGGCTTGTCTCTAACGCAGGGTTTTCTGATGAAGTACCGCTAAATAAATTATCCAAGAAAGAATTTCTTCTCAAGGGAAGAGCAGTTCTGCTTAATAAATGTGTTCAATGCCACGATTTGCGAACCGTACTTGTCAAACCCCGCACACCATCTGATTGGGTCAGAACTGTAAAAAGGATGTCCGAGAGGACTGTTGCTGAACCGATATATTTGGAAGAACAATGGTGGGTATCGGCTTATCTTATCGCACTATCTCCCGAGCTGCACAGAGGATTTAAGTCCAAACTAGAAGAAGATAAATCAATCGTTTCCTCAAGACAGGTAACTGCTATAACCGAGTTTGAAATGGATAAAATTTCTCTAACCGAAGCGGCGAGTGTTTATGAAATGAAGTGCTCAGCTTGTCATTTTTTAAGCAATGTTGAAAATAATCCGCCTACATCTGAAGAAGAAGTCAATTCCCTGGTCGATAGAATGATATTGAACGGTTTAACTGCGAATGAATATGATCTAAATCTAATACTGTTTTATCTATCGGAAACGTTTGCCAAATAAGTTTTTCTACCACCTGGAAACGCTAAAAACACATTAGAGTAGAAATGCTCGAAATGACCGAATAAACCGCTAAGTCATTATTTTTATTTAACTTTCTTGCTTTTTGGGACGATATTGGAGCTATATTGTGATGCGGGTCACATCATTAACCAAGAAGGAGAAGAAAAATGATATTTGAATACAAGGTAGATAGACAAGATTGGGAACAGGATGAAATCGTTGAATGGGTTAACGAATTGTTGGAGGACATAGCCGACTGTATTGTGGGTATTGATAACTCAGCCTATTATGGTTCTCCTGATGAAAAAAGTAATTCTATTGTGCGGGAAGATGGCAGTGTAGAATTTATTAAGGGTGATTCTTTTGTTGATGCAGAGGGAAATCTTATTTTAAAATATGATTGAACCCGGCTCAATCGAAAATAGGCTGAAGACTGCCTACTTCTTTATGTCAATCTATAATGATTTTATAATGGGTAATCCTGCTATACCCTGAAAATTTACTCTGGTTTGAACTACCGAACCATTTATGATGTCGTTAGTTGATATAACAAAATCAAAATCCGAAACTTCAGATATTGTGTAATGCACTTTTAAACTTGAAATCGTGATTCCAAAATCAGAAATATCTTTTATACCGTTGAAACTTTCAGATCCGCCACCAATTACGGATGGTGTACGCCAGTATTCGGATGCCTTGAGCGCAATGTAACTAACATCGTCACTCCAATCTTGTGCGGTTGGATTCAGTGCAGCTCCAGCGGTAAAACTATTAAAAAATATGGCAACAATAATTCCCGCAAATATTGCTAAACTCATTATAATTGTAAGATTATCTTGTTTCATTTTAGTCTCTCCCTAACAGTATTCTATATCTCTACAGCCTTATAATAACATTTATCAATGTTCAGAAATATGACGTATATCACAAATAGCACGAATTACACACTAAGATCGTTTATATAAATATCTGGTATGCTATTGATAAATATACACATAACATCATTATTCTGAATTAAATATTTTTATTCCTTACAAGATTCAATATGCTTATCATTAGACTTAGGCTTGTTATATAAATTTGTATAAATTAACTTAATAATAAGCAGTTAGATGTGATTATAATTAGATAGACCCCAAACTAAACCCTTTGAGGTGAAGATGAATGTTTATGTAAGTAATCTATCCCATGCTGATATTAGCGCCGATTTGAGAACTGCTTTTGAATCTCACGGAAAGGTGGCTTCCGTAACAATAATAACTGATGAATTCGACGGCAAAAAAAGAGGTTTTGGTATTATAGAAATGCCGGATGAAACTGAAGCCAGCGCCGCAATCAGAGCATTAAATGGAAGTGAAGTGGGTGGACATCTTCTCAAACTAAGTGACAGACGAAACGCCCCCAGGCGGTCCGGAGTTAGCAGACGAAATCCTGCAAAACGCACAAAACCGTCTGATCGGCGCAATGGTGATAGAAGGAAGTAATAATTATATTTTGATGAACTAAAATTGAAGCCGGGATGAAGAAATTTTCATTGCTATTCTTAATTGTAGTCGTGTCTTGCGGTAGAAGCAAATTGACACCCACATCCAGCGCTAAAGATTATCGTAAAAATTCTTCTCGTATGAACTTTTACTCTCAACTGTTGTATTCCATTCTTTTTTGGCAATACTTAAATTACACCATAAACATCCACGCTTAAACAGGAGATATCATAATGGAAAAAATTCACTCGCTCGTAGACCTCATGGTAATGGGAGTTGTACTAATCGCTGCAATTTTCTTATTAAGCCAAAATCTAATAGAGATGGATACGTTTATTGTATCGATGTCTATTATAGCAATAGGTGATATGATTGCCAGCGCCATCAAGAGGGTAGCCAGTATGGATGGGAAAGCTTCTTAATCTAAATAATATTTAGAAGCCATTCGCAAGTGTCACGCCGAATCTCTCCGATTTTATATCGGAGACCATGATTTGACGCCTAATAGCCCTGAAATCAGCCCTGTATTAGGAAGACTGTATATGGGTGTATTAATATTTATGTTAGGTGTGCTTCCAAATTAGCTGGAGGGAGAAGCAAAGGATAGTATGATACTTAACTAAACAATTACCATTGATTATGGTAATAAATTACTTTACGTTTTTATACCGGGTTAATTATCAACAAAAGGAAACTAAAGATGAAAAATATTAGATTTACTTTTCTGATCGTAATGTTGTTAGCTTCAGCTAGCGTGGTTAGCGCCGGAGATAAAACAATTGAAGGCGAACTGGTCGATATCAGCTGTTACGTACACGGTGCAAGCGGTTCAAAGCATCAAATGTGTGCAGTTACCTGTGCAAAGTTAGGGAAACCCGTCGGGATAGTTGCTAAAGACGGGAAAATATATACCTTGCAATTAGCATCGTCAGAGGTAGCCGAATATATGGCAAAAACTGTTAAAGTTACCGGTGAGATTCATGAAGCGTCACAATCGATTAAACCCCTTAATCTCGAAGTTCTGGATGGTAATAAGTGGGTAAAGATCGATGTTGCAAAATCTATGTAATTAGTCGTTTACCTAAGTAAATAATGGAATAAGCCGGGTTATTTACTCCGTTAGTCCAAATCCGTGAACAATATTCAAATCGAGCGACTTTATAGGACAAAGGGTTTTTAATAAGTAACATCCGGAAGCTGTTTTTAAGTTGATAATTAGCAGATGTTTTTGAGGTTAGGGGGGAGAGTAAGATATTTAATTCAAATCGGAATTTCCGCATTAAATTTATCTCTTGAATAAAGCTGCGCAAGTCAGTAAATTCAATTCAAGTTCATATTTATGTAAAATCGTTTTTGTTAGACGTCTTTTTAGCGAGGATATTTGAGCGGTTTAATAATGAGGAAATATTGTATGAGTGCCGAGGGCGGGAATCGAACCCGCACGCTCTTGCGAGCGGGGGATTTTGAATCCCCTGCGTCTACCTATTTCACCACCTCGGCGTCGGATATGAATTTAGAAGTTTGTGGTATAATGTCAA
>JACZTG010000019.1 GCA_022573815.1 Candidatus Neomarinimicrobiota bacterium | reverse complement strand
GTTTTAGCCTGTAAGGACCATATAGAACTCTATGAAAAGTATAACCTTTTGCGCATTGCCTCGGGTTCCAGTTATTCGTTGCATGATTTCCTTGAAGATCTGAATAATTTTGGTAATCATAGGTCGATCCCATCCGAGTGACAATCCCATTCCGGACATATGCCCTCACTCTACAGGCGTGGGTGTCGTTTGGTGAACAGACCCAATCAAACCAGCTGTCATATTTGTACTGATTTCTGTAGACTTTCTCCCATCCCCTCTTAACTGATCCCGCCAATGGGTTTTCTGCCGGATTCAGGGACGAAAGTAGATGCATCGGAGTGCTCAGTGTATAGACTAATGCTCCGGCGCCTAATTCCATCCACTTGAGAAACTCTCTCCTTTCCATCCCACCCCTATTTTTTCCTTCAGTTTTTTTATTCATCGTCGCTTCCTCGTTATACTTAAAATTCTTCTGTTTTATCGCTCATTCTTATCTGATTTTTAAGGAGCAATTATCAATTCCTGCCAGATTGTCACCGATTTTTTACCATCCCTGTCACCGGCGCTTCCATTCCAAACGGAGAAAGCCACGGAAAGATGCTGTCCAGGAACAAAATCCAAACTATTTTGACCCTCTCCCTTCAAAGACCTTCTGAACACAACTCTATACGTTCCGATATCGTATATACCAAATGATTTTACGTATTGCTCAATCCTGGGCCGTGCCTTGAGCGTACCGAATCCCTTCGCTGTGAGATTTTCAACAGCAGATTTTCTCGTCGGATCCGATACTATATTTCCCGCTCCCCATCCGGTTATGAAATCAGGATCAGACTCAAGCGTCAGTGCGTTGCGTGCCGGCTGTTCCAATGCGGATTTCATAAGATTGGGATATGAGTCGATTCCTAAGTTCGGATACATTTTATCTATATCCTGGAATGCGGGTTCTAGATCGGCCTGCCGCTCTGATTTCCACATCCAGATACTTACAGTTTGGTTTTTTTCACCCATTCCGAAAAATGGAGGATCGTTTTCACTTGAGAATTCGATGGCAGCTGCATCACGGAAATCCTGTACTCGAATCGCAGTATGATCATCGGTAGCATCCGTCCAGGTTAATCTGAGTGCCAGTTCTCTGCCGTCATGAAGAGCCTGTACGGTCAATATTTCCGGTCTGTCAACCCTCCACCAAAGCGGCATCATATGGATGTTAACAGTTCCCGCTTCCCTCCAAATACCAGCATCAGGATGCTCAGGAATCTTTTGCACTCTATTCGCTACAATCCTGAATTTTTTCATTTCCGCCCTATCACGTTTCAGTTTCGTTGACATTCCGAGGACGTAATTTGTAAGATGCCATGCATCATCTCCGTAAGCCCAGTCGCTCATCGGCATTGGTGTTCCGGGCATCCCCAATATTATTCTGCGATATACCTCCTCCGGATCAGGATTTCCCTTGAACACGCCCATAGTAAGGTCTCGCGGCCGTGTAGGCATTCCTTTTTCATCAATTTGCTCAGAGACTCCATCTCCTTCACCAGTAGCTCCGTGACATGTAGCACACGCGTCTCGAAACCGTTCAAACGCCAATTGTTCCGCCGCCGGCGTATATTCGGCTATAGGAGAAATTTCTAATAGCCCCACTCCGCTGTCACCTATAGCCGTGTTCGGCTCTATCGGATTATCTGCGAAAGTTTTGATATAATGAACAAGACTCCATCTCTCAATTTCTGATAAATGCGCCCACGAAGGCATCGAAGAACCCGGAATTCCTCTCGAAACAACGCCGAATATATCGTTATCCGTTGGAATTCTCTCCCATGTGGAGACTATCCGATATCGGGCTGATACAAAATCTCTCGGTTTAGGATATAATAAGTAGGCTGCTTTGCCCTCTCCTGCTCCATCCAATCCATGGCAAGGCGCGCACCTCTTATCGTATAGAATTTTACCTGATGCTAATAATTCCGGTGACGATTCCGTCTGATTCAAAGGGCTCAAACTTCTTGGGAGTTCTCCGGATTTGACAGTCGTTAAATTTATTGATTTATCGGGTTGTGCGCATGTTAATTGAACAAATCCTACTATTGCTATAATGAGTATAGAATATTTAGTTATATAATAATTGATCATAGCGCTGTTCCCTTATATTTTGATATTGACATTCTATCCCCCCATCTGGCACATGAATTGTGGATAAGATTTTCCATTTGTGGCAGTTTCCATCATTAAGTGTTTCTCCGGCTTGCAGGAAACTGTAAGTTTGATAGAATTCTTGATTTCATTCTCATCCGCACCGGTTCTCAACATACTCAAAAGATCCGTACCCTGATTATTTGCGAGACACGGAATGAGAATACCCTTCGCAGAAAGTCGCATCCGATTACAATCGGAACAAAAGTTCGAGCTCAAAGGACTGATGAAGCCTACACTGCCAATGCCATTAGGTCGGCGAAAATACTTTGCAGGTCCTGATCCTTTGGGCCAATCTTCAACAGGTATCGGTTCCAACGGTTGAGCTAATTGCATCATTTCGTCCAATGGTACTCGCCTCTCGAATGAGAAATAACCTGTCTCACCCATCGGCATGAGCTCTATGAAACGTACGTGGACAGGATAAGTCTCAGTCAGGGTTGCGAAATCGTTTATCTCGTCCTCGTTCATACCTCGCGATACGACTACGTTAAGTTTCACGGGAGAGAATCCGAATTCTAAGGCGCATTCGATCCCCTTTAATACATCGCTGATTTCACCAAATGAAGTTATACTCTTATATTTATCAGCGTTAAGAGAATCAATACTGATGTTGATCCTGTCCAAACCGGCATCCGATAAGGAAGATGCGAACTTTTTTAATAGTATTCCGTTTGTGCTAAGAGAAATATCATCTATTGATTTCAATTCTCTTAATTTCTTAATTAATGAGGGAAGTCCGGGACGTAGGAGTGGTTCTCCACCGGTGATACGAAGTTTCGAGATTCCTAATTCGGCAAAAGCTCTGACAAGACAAACTACCTCTTCGTCTGACATAATTTCGGAGGTAGAACTAAAATTTGAATACAATTTAGGAAGACAATACGAGCAGCGGAGATTGCACCTATCCGTCACTGATAAACGGAGATAATCTATTTTTCGATCTAACGAGTCGATCAGCATACTACTAACAGTATCTCATTGAAATAGGTACTCCTTCCCTCAATTAATCTTTCTAAATCTACTATTCGTAACGTGCACAGAGATCACTTGAACTCCCTTAATCTCGTAACTGAATAGTATCCTATAACATCAATATCATTTATTCTCGCTGTTAAATCTCAGTATCTATCAGATTCATAATTCCATACAGCTGCAATCACAAGCGGAGGAGGCTGCCTTTGTTGGTTTTCCCAGATAAACCGCGCTTAATTCCTCTAAGAGCTTATGGAATTTTTCGTGTACTCCCGGACCGATTTTCTCCATTTCAGCTTTTTCGAAATCAACTAAAAGAGATTGCTGCCTCTCTTCCGATATACGACTATCAGCCATGACGAATAGAATGTTATTCTCTTTGTCAATATGCGCCGTTAACAACTCAATGTAACTCCTTCCATATCGGACGAACTCTTTAGGGGCGGAATCTTTCCCTTCCTTATAGTCAACAATGGCGTTGGTCATACCTTTGACGTTATCTCGTCCTACAATATGCTCTGCTAACATCACACCTATCGGTCCACCCTCATTGGGTATACCATATTCCTCCAATGCCGGGAAAAGTATGTCCTCTTCTTTGCCATGATGGCATTTGTCCGCAAACACTGTGAAGAATTCCACTATATTTTCAAGATCTGATTCTTCCACACGCTCTCCGTTATCGAATCTTCGACAAACTTCCTCCAAGATGTTCAGCATATTTAGTATCGCATCGTGCTCTTTTATAAGTATATCTGTAGGTTTCATTTTTTCTCCTGTTATAAAATCAAAGTCGTTAATTGACTTTAAAATTTTCCGATTATAATCACCATTATTACAACTATTATGCCATTCTTGATCTTTCAGGTTATTTTTCGACCTAAGTCGCTGAATATCAATGTGATAGAATTAGTATTGTTTTAGCTGATTAAGATATTGGGATTGATTATTTCCCAGCTATGCAAAATTTCGAGGTTAGATTCTTAATAATGCGAAGATGGATTGTCTTCGGTTAATATTAATGTGTGAGTTTTAAGACGCGAATAATATGTCTCATGAACGATCATTATTGAGACAAAAAACACTGTCTCAAAAGCTAATTATTATTTGCTCCCGTTTTTGAAAGTTTTGGTACTGCGAAAGGGTGTATCAAATCTGACGTTTATGATACAGTGCTATTTTAGCATCTTCTTCTTGTAAGTCGTACATAATCGCCTGCTTGAAGTGAGAAGAATTCTCGCCTGATTTTAAGACCGATTATGTGAGCATTAAAACCAGGACTATTGTTCACTTCAGCGGCGTTTCCGGTGGGTTCCCAGTCTGTTGAAGCAGTTCTACCCAGGTGACATCGATATTCCGGAATGAGTGTGAATTTATCGAACTGGAAATTGAATCAGAGACTTATCGACAGCCCGAATATTCCTTCTGTCGAGCCGGGCAGGTTCCGTTAGTACCCTCTACCTGTATGGAGAATTCGATCCCTTCTTCAATTTTACCATTCCCTTTTCAATCTTTGTATGAATAGTTGCGCTTATTCTTTTATTGGAGGATGCTTATCTTCCATCTCGTCCAGCATCCCTCTTCAGAAGTTAAGGATATTTCGACGGTCCTCATAGTTTGAACGAAGACATGCAATGGACCATCATCATGGGCATCATCTCATGCATGTTCTTCATAACTTCCTCAGATTCCATCT
Organism: Candidatus Neomarinimicrobiota bacterium; assembly: GCA_022573815.1. NCBI lineage: Bacteria > Pseudomonadati > Fidelibacterota > Fidelibacterota bacterium. The sequence goes on along the minus strand of JACZTG010000019.1, from coordinate 35,807 downwards.
TATGCATATTTATCATCTTCCGCTTCATCATTCCTTCCATCATTTTGTCCATCTTACCCATTATTACTTTCTAATTCTTTAACCGTATCGACTATATTTCGCTCGTTCAATGACAAAACAATGCTGATATTGTATTTTCATGGAACGATAATTGACCTTAAAGCCTCACCATTTCTAAGTTCATTCAAGGCTTCATTAATCTTGTCAAGCGGATACTCTCCCGTTATAAGTGGCTCTAACTTGATCTTGCCCTGTTCAATCATCTCAATCAAAGGTAAGTAATCTACCGGGCGGCAGCCAAGTGAACCCACCATTTCAAGTTCATAATACATTAACCTGGCAGGCGAGAACGTCATCTCCTCAGCTGTATATCCAATGACAACCAATCTGCCCCCTTTCTTAATGAGGGAGTAACCTTCTGAAATGGTCTTGGGATTTCCGATTACTTCAAACGCAATCTCGAACCCGCCACCCGTTTCTTTCTTTAATTTCCGGACGTACTCTTTATCTTCAAGGGGATTTACCGTCTTATATGCGCCCAACAATTTTGCGAGTTCAAGTTTAGAATCACTCAGATCAACGGCATAGACCGAAGCTCCCATAGCTGCGGCAATTTGCACAACATTGATACCTACCCCTCCGCATCCGATAACGACAACTTTATCACCCTGTTTTACTCGTCCCCTGTTTTTGACGGCATGATACGGGGTTGAAACCGCATCGGCGATAATTGAAGACTTTTTCAGATCGAGTGTATCAGGCAGATGCAATAAATCTTTTGCCGGTGCCGCTATATATTCAGCATAAGCGCCGTTGACGTTATTGCCGAACATTATCTGGTTTGCACAGATATTTTCCCTTTCGGATAGACAGAACTCACAGTTACCGCAACTGATAACCGCAGGAATTAAGACTCTATCTCCCTTCTCCCACCCCTCGACTCCCTCATTTATTTCAGTTACTATTCCTGAAGCTTCATGGCCGAGTATAAGAGGAGGTTTTTTAAAAGTAGGCACCCCGTGATCAATATAATGGAGGTCCGTATGGCAAACTCCGCAAGCAGCAATTTTAATAAGCAGTTCGCCCTCACCCGGCTCAGGAGTCGGCACTTCTTCTATAACGAGATCTTGTCCTGCCCCGTAAAAAACGGCGGCTCTCATATCAGTTGCCCGCCATCTACCTGTATCACCTGAGCTGTTATATAAGCCGCTTCATCGCTCGCGAGAAAGAGAACCAAATTCGCGACATCTTCAGGTTTACCGAGCCGTCCGAGCGCGCTCTCTTTAATTGCCCCCTCCCGAATTTCAGAAGATAGTTTAGCAGTCATAGATGTCTCTATAAATCCGGGAGCCACAGAATTTACATTTACATTGTATCTGCCCATCTCTCTCGCTACTGATTTTGTGAGACCTATTATCCCAGCTTTCGATGCTGAATAGTTCGATAATCCGAATTTCCCTCTAAGACCGTTAATGGATGAAATAGTTATGATCTTACCGGATTTTTGATTCTTAAGTATAGGCGATACAGCCCTGATATAATTAAAACAACCTTTGAGATTTACGTCTATGACACTGTCCCATTCGTCTTCCTCCATATTCCAAATGGTGCTGTCTATATTTATTCCCGCATTGCATACAAGAATATCTAATCCCTTAAATTCTGCGACTACGTTGCTTACAACCTTTCCAGCCTCGCTGAAGTCAGTTACATCGGCTTCAATCGAAATAAATTTTCTTCCGAGAGATGAAATATGGGTGGATAGTTTATCGGCATCTTCTTTCTCTCCAATAAACGTTATTGCTATATCTGCCCCCTGTCGGGCAAATTCTATTGCTATTGCCGCACCGATGCCTGTGCTGCCGCCTGTTATGAGAGCTTTTTTATCTTTAAGAAGAGCCATCTACACTGAGTTTTGAGCCGCATTTACCGCAGTATTCAAATTCGGAAGGGATGCCTTTCGCATTACATTTTGGACATTCATGTTCATACGGACCCCATAAAAATTCAATAGAACCGCCGTCAGCCATTTTATCCCTAAGCTCTTTATAACGCGGTTGACGTTTCTCGACGAATGCCGTCATTCCTTCATACGGCTCTAAGGAGGTAAAGTGCAGGCTTAGCCAATCCCGAGCATGTCCAATTGTACTATGCCATGCGAAATCTTTGAAGAAATTCAATTGCTGTTTTGTATATCGGGTGCATTCATAGAACTTATCTTTGAGTTTATCGGTCATAACTTCAACCGCTTCATCAAGTTTGGTTAAGTCGACCGCATACCCGTTTTCTTCTTTTAAGGCCATTTTTATCTCTTCTCTGCTTGCACCCTCTATGAATTCTCCGTCTTTCGTTACCGAAGGCACTACCTGATTTACGAGTCCCCAATCAAGAGCTTTGCTTGCTGAGATAGGTTCATTGAACATAAGGATCTCTCTCGCCCGTCGGTCGCCGACAAAAAGAGTAAGCCATTGAGTTGCTCCTCCACACGCTACGGAACCTACGCTTGTTCCTACCTGTTTTATATAAGCATGTTCAGCGATGATAGACAGATCACAAGCCAATTGTGATTCGTTACCTCCACCGACAACAATACCGTTTAGCCGCGCGATAGTGGGCTTACCGTTGTTCATTATACTTTCGATGTAACTCCGGAACAATCCCATATACTTCCAATAATCATGAGGTCTTTTAGTGTATAATTTCTCATATTCCTTAACATCTCCACCCGTACAAAACGCTCTGTTACCGGCTCCGGTTATCACTATAACCGCTATTGAATCGTCATAGGACGCATCGTTAAAAGCCTTTGCAAGCTCGATAAGAGAGCCGGTACTATATGCGTTGTAGTTATGTGGTCGGTTTATGGTAACTGTTGCCACACCGTCCGTTTTTTCATAACCGATTTCTTTCAAATCAAGTTCTTCAGCCGTCTTAGGAATGAATTCATCCATCATGTTTCCTTTAAAGGTTTTTTATTTAATTTTCAGCAAGGGTTTTCTTTTCAAGTCGCATTATGCCTAACAGTGCTGCCCCTATCGCTCCGGCAAATTCCGAGTCCGTGCTAACGTTTAGCGGCGCTTCAAGTTTTTCCTCAAGAGCTTTTATCATCCCGACATTCTTCGTCACCCCGCCTGTAAGAGTGATCTCATTTTCTATACCTACCTGCCGTAGCAACGCCACAATCCTATCGCTAATCGATTTGTGGGCGCCTTGAACAATATCTTCTACGTCCACACCCTTGGTCACGAGATTAATAACTTCGGATTCAGCCAGTACAGCGCAGATGTTGCTGATAGTCTGTGGATTTTTCGAACCAAGAGAGATACTTCCTATTTCGTCTAACTCAAGTTCAAGCGCAAGCGCGACTCTTTCCAAAAATCGGCCTGCGCCCGATGCGCATTTATCGTTCATACGGAATTTTAAGACTCTTCCCTCTTCGTTGATTTTCATGGCGCGCGCGTTCATTGCGCCTATATCAATAATACAACGGGTTTTGGGAAAGATATACAATGCGCCGAACGCATTACTTGTGATATCGGTGATCTGAATATGTCTGAAAGGAACCTGATACCTCCCGAAACCTGTGCTGGCTATATATTCTATATCATCAAATTTTATGCTTTCAATTTGACACGCTTTATTCAATGCGGTCTCTGCCGCTTGAGATAAATATGCCCCCGTCATTGTGGTTCCTCTACCGAGTATCTTTCTTTTATTGTCAATCACGACCGCTTTTGTCACTCTCGAACCAACGTCTATTCCTCCGATGAATTTCATATATTAGGCCGTAACCGATTTATTTGATGCCCGTTCAAGAGCGAAAAGAGCTGCCCCGATTGCTCCGATATACTGGGAATCTTCAGTAGCATTAATTTTTATTTTTAATTTCTTTTTTAGCGCCGCTACCATTCCTATATTTCTTGACACGCCGCCGGTAAACGTGAGCTCAGATTCCACTCCAACTCGCCGTAGTAAAGAAGAGCTTCTTCCCGATATCGAATTGTGAACACCACTAAGTATATCTTCCGGTTTTTTACCCCAGGCAAGATGCGAAATTATTTCCGATTCAACAAAGACAGTACAAACGTTTGTAATCCTCAACGGCTTTTTCGATTTAAGGGATATAACTCCTAAGTCATCCAGGGTGATGTCCATTACTTTTGCAGCGGCTTCAAGAAACCGTCCGGTTCCTGCAGCGCATTTATCGTTCATACAGAAATCAATTACTTCACCTTTTGGACCAACTTTAATTGCTTTTGTATCCTGGCCGCCAATGTCTAAAATAGTTCGAGTTTTCGGATGGAGATAATGAGCTCCTTTTGCATGGCAACTGATCTCTGTAATTTGCGTATCTCCAAACGGCACACGAAAACGACCGTATCCAGTCCCAACTGTGTAGGCAATGTCCCACTCTTCCACATCAGCCATTTTCAGCGCTTGATTGAATACTCTCTCAGCCGCCTTAACAACGTTCGCTCCCGTATTTGTCAATCCACGCGCGATAATTTCCCCGTTTTCATTCATGAGAATAGATTTTGTCGCGGTGGAACCTACATCTACTCCGGCTACTATCATTGTATATTCCTCAACCTCCCACTAACCTTCTATGTTCGAGAGATTCAAAAAACGCATCAATCCGATTTCGCATCTGTGCTTCTGAAAAGTATCTTGGGTCCGCGAGATCCGATTCGATGAAGAGCGTTGGAATATTATATTCCCGTATAAACCGCTCTCTCGCATCCGCCTGACCAACGGAAAATGCCCGGCAACTTTTTACCGAATGAATGACAAGAGCATCCGCATTGTAATCATCAATATAACTTTTTATCATTTTAGAACGCATTTTCCAGTTATAGTTGGTATAGCAATTAGTTGCGTATTCGGCTATACTTTCGAGAGGTCGCGTCGGATCATGCCTGAATCCGAAATCCCAAATGCCGCCGACCTTTGAATAGGTGGATGCAACTGCGCATACATCCCACTTTTTGAATAACTCCCAAAAGCTTCTGAAATGGGGCCATGGAGGAGGTCCTTCCATTACGATACGGAATTTTTCCTCCGGGATAGGACCCGTTTTATGTTGTATTCGTTCTTCAATTTCTAATTTTGCCTTCTGGTAATATTCGACGCATTCTTCGGTTCCTCTGAGCACATAAATGGGAGCCATAAAAAAGACCGCTTCAAAAAAAGCATCAAAGGGAGATGGTTCATGTTTCGCTGACTGTAGTATGTTTACCCAAAGATCTTCGGCCTTTACGGAATTTCCGAGAATCTCTTTCAACTTGTCTTCATCATATTGTATACCAGTCTTCCGCTCGCATACCTCGATGAGTTCTTCAAGTTGCGAACGAATATATTTCATATCACCTTTGGTGGGTTTTCCTTCTCTCAAAAACGGGATATCCAACATGAATAGTTCGGTTCCGTAAGCTTTTGCTAACGCCTCGAACCACTTCACATATGTCATACATCCCGAATACGTACATACAAGCAGATCAGGAGGAGAAATCTTTCCGAACGGACCTATATTGCCGGACATCAAAAGCCCGATATCATTTTTCACATATCCGCATACATCAGAAGAATATCCAATATCTTCCGCTTTCATGATGAAATCGCCGGCAACTTTTTTCACTCCACATTGGAGAGCGTTAACTTCCGGATAGACAAGATGAAAATCGAATACCCTCAAAAGCTCTGCGATATTTCCGCTTATGAATAGATATGCGACCTTTTCATTGTTTTCTTTCGCAGAAGATATCCCCGAATACCAGTCATCAAGTAACTTACGTTGATAAGTCCGGGCAACACCCTGATATTTATATTTAGCTTCTTCCATTATGAAAAGAAAAGTATCGATTCCACAAATGTTTCTACCTGAGTCTTAATTGATTCAAATACTCCCATTTTTTCTTCAAATTCGAATGATAGGTACGGTATATCCTTTGTTTCGAGTGCGTTCTTTAACAGTACATAATCAAATAGCGCCGGTTCGCAGAACTTTGCGGCGCAAAACAACACTCCTGCAGCATTTGTATTTTTAACTTTCTTCAATAAATGGTCACTTCTCGAGCGATTTCCGTCATGTCTGACTGAAGACGGATAGCTCTTATTGATATACGCTTCAGCAAGATTCCGATAGGGAGAGCCTTCTGTTGAAACATCTTCCATAAACCAACGATATCCGATTAGCAAGTCATCGTCTACAATATAACAGCCGGCCTCTTCAAGAAGGTGGAGCATATCCAGAGGCGGTTGTTCACAAAACGAACCCTCTAATATGACTCTTACGCTGTCTCTTTCTCCCTTATCTCTCACGGCTATGGAATCCAGCAACTTGTCAAGAGTATCCGAGAAAACTGATTGGGGAACGAGCGTGCCGTATCGAATTATTATATACAACTCCACTGTAGATAACTTCCAAGGTTCATTATTTCTCAAATCATAAAGTTCTCGAAGCTTAGCCCTATTCTTATTGTATACGGAGATCGATTCGAGAATTGAATCTTCCTTCGGTGATGAACCGTTCATTGCGCACAAATTATCAGCAAGACGTTTATATTCGTGAATCAGATAATCAACTGCACTTTCTGAATACATATTCTGCGGCAGATGTATGAATTCTACTTGGTGATCCGGAAAATTCCTTTCCCAAATCCCGCTTAAATTTTTTGAAACATCACATATCGAAGGGAAAACCATAGCATCTACATCTTTCAGAACTCCCTTGAGCCCCACTTCAAGAGTACTCCGTGCTATTGAACAGATAAATGACTGAATAAGTGAATCTGCATATTCTATTTCTACATCGGAACCGCCTCCAAATATCCCTATTGGGAACATACCGCAACCATCAATGATCTCCCATGGTGTATAAACAGGAAAAGTACCCACTGCAAGCCCTGTGGTGCTTTTTTTCTTCCACTTGTTGATATTCTGATACGGGCGTTCTAACGACTTGCGGCACTCAGCAATTATGGTGTCAAAATTCATAAGAATATCGCATTTTATTATCCGATTTAAAGCGATTACTAATTGTAAATCCTCTAATTAATAATTTCTTTCAATTACCGTGCCAACAAGTAGGGGAAATCCCGTTTTATTCATTTAACTAAAGCATTTTCAACATGATAACTTTGGTAACAATTAAAATCATTGAGCTCTTTTTCAATTAGATTCCTACTTTTGCAATTTCAATTAGATGCATATTCTCACTGCTGGGAAATACCATGCTGAACAAAAGTTTCGATATTGTAGCTGTTTCGCTTCGGAAATAATGCGTGTAATAAGTTAACACTCTCTCTATCTCCGCCCATTTTAGCCTCATGTATCATTACCATCGGACATCCGCATGAACTGCAATCCGCGTTTCCCTCAAAAGTACACGGTTTTTTAACCTTTAGCCGAACATCGAATGAAATTGCCGAACTTTTGTAAATACAATTCATCGCTACCGTTTTTTGATGGCATGGTCTGAAAAGTTCGATCGATCTCTCGCTATTAAGTAATACGCCCGGAATCGTTGCCTTAAGTTGAAGAAGCAGATCCACTGCCCTTTCTCGTAAATCAGAGCTTAATGGCGATGAGAATTTCTGCCCCGACACTTGGAAGCCAACTAATATTCCCAGAGCGTTTGCACGATTCACGAGCTCTGGAAATGCTTTAATCTGTTCTATCGCATCAGCTGTGAGGACACTGAAAATCGCGAAAGATTTGGGTGGTATTCTTTTTACGTTTCGCATGACTTTTGCGAAGGAACCATTGCCGCGTATTGAGTCATGGATCGCTTCGGAACCGTCAATTGAAATTAAAATTGAGGCGTTTAGATCTCCGGGAATTGGTAAAACCCCTGAAGTTACGATTGCGTTTCTCGGAAATAAATTTATAGCTCGTCTTAATAGACTTAACCGCAATAACGGCTCACCGCCTACCCAGAAGGCAGATTGTATCCCGTATCGGTTCCTGACCTGTTTAATCTTTTTCAGGTATATTTCATCAGACAGTTCCGTTGGAATTTCCGTTATATTGGTATAATAATAACAGTGAGTGCACCTAAGCGGACATCGACTGCTGATATCGAATATTCCGATAGATCTCTTGATTGTTCCCCCTTGCCTAAGATCGTAATAATACTACCGGAGAATTTACCCTATATAAGACTAGCTGTCAAAGGAAATCGAAATCTCTATTTCAGGGCAAACGTACTCCTGCGATTAAAAGAAGAACAGCAGCTATCGTAACTACCCTTATATGAAAAGCGGTTGATTTGACAAGATCGATCCCTTCTTTCTTTGCGATCCGAGTATGTGCATCTATGGCGGAGATCAGCGTAATCAGAAGTAATATGGTTTTCACTGCAAGTAGGGAATATATCTCATTTTCAAAGCTGAACCAGTTTATTGGATTTGCCTCATAACTTAATCCCATCCAAAAACCGGTGATTATCAAAAGAATAAGAGATGGCTTTCCCATTATTTCATATTTCGACTCGAAATTTAATAGTGAGGACATGTCATTTGAACGGATAACTTCGGGCAGATACCTGAACATCATTATAAGATGTCCACCTACCCATATTGTGGCTGACAAGACATGGATTATGAGAATTAATTCATTCATTAAGTGATTATTAAAGATATGAATCCTTTGCTCCAACTACAATAAAACATATTTTTTGTTTTTTAGAATTATTTCTTAATTTCGAAAGCTGGGAAGCTTTGCTAATTGCAGAAATAAATGATTCGAAGTTTGAGATGCGGTGGTATCCTTTCTTTATTACCCTATTTAGATATATAACATAGCTTATATATCTAACATAAAATTGATTAAAATAATCCAAGATAAATCAGGAACGGTATCAGGATATAAAGAATACTATCACGAATAAGATAGAATATCACGATAGTCCAAAGAACTTTCCAACCCCTCTTCTTAACGAAAACCTTAAAGCCTTCTTCGCGAAGCAATTTTACCCATTCGATAATAAAAAGCGGCAGTAAAAATTTCAAATCTTAGTTGCTCTAATTTTAATATCAATCATCTATAATTTATGATAATTTTTCGAAGGCTAAGATGCTTTTCTTAATTGTAGATTCTATATCATCACTCGAATGTGCAAGAGAGATAAACATCGCCTCGTACGCAGATGGGGCAAGATAGACACCGGTCTCAAGCATGAAATGAAAATATCTTTTATATCTTTCCGATATGGAATCAGGAATATCCTCAAGTTTCTCAATTGGTCCATCTGAAAAGTACATACATAGTAAAGAACCGACCCGTTGGACAATTGCTTTCACTTTCAATGACTCAATAGCATCTTTTAGCCCTATTTCCAATTCGGAAGATCTCATTTCCAATTTTTCATAAGTTCCGGGTTTCGACAATTCATTCAAAACTGCCAGTCCCGCTGATGTTGCCAACGGATTACCCGAAAGCGTTCCCGCTTGATATACCGCACCTATCGGAGCGATCATATCCATCAATTCTGCCTTACCTCCATATGCTCCGACAGGAAGCCCACCACCGATTATTTTACCAAGTGTGGTAATATCGGGCATCACGTCATAGAGCTCCTGCGCTCCGCCGAATGCAATACGAAAGCCGGTTATCACTTCGTCAAAAATCAAAGTCATACCGTCTATGTCGCATCGTTCCCTCAGACCTGCAAGAAATCCCTCCTTAGGAGGAACACAACCCATATTAGCGGCAACCGGTTCTACGATTATCGCCGCAATCTCTCCATTATTCTCGGATAAAACTTCATCCAGAGAATCAAGATCGTTATAAGGAGCAACCAATGTATCATTTGTCACGCTTCTTGGCACACCAGGACTGCTTGGCTCGCCGAATGTCAGCGCTCCTGAACCTGCCTGAACAAGAAAGCTGTCCGCATGACCATGATAACAACCGGTAAATTTCACTATTTTATCTCGACCGGTCGCTGCTCTCGCTAATCTGACAGCGCTCATAGTTGCTTCGGTCCCGGAACTGACCAGCCTTACCTTTTCAATTGACGGTACGGCTTCTACAATCTTTTCAGCCAATAGAATTTCATTCTCTGTGGGCGCTCCGAAACTCGAACCTTTTTCCGCCGCATCTTTGATAGCCGCAACGACTACCGGATGTGCATGACCGAGTATAAGTGGCCCCCACGAACAGACGTAATCAATATATTCATTCCCGTCAGCGTCGTAAATTTTTGAACCTTTAGCTTTGGATATAAAAGGTGGAGTTCCTCCTACCGCGCCGAACGCTCTTACAGGTGAATTAACACCGCCCGGAATAACTTTCTCCGCCCTGCGGAAAAATTCTTCGCTTCTTTTGAGAGAAAAACCGTCAGTCATGAAATAGTCTTCGCGGCTTCTTTTGCAAAGTATGTCAATATCATATCCGCGCCAGCTCTCTTGATTGAAATAAGAGACTCGAGCATCGCTGCATCACCGTCCAACCAGCCTCGCTCCGCCGCGGCTTTTATCATAGCATACTCCCCGCTGACGTTGTAGGCTGCTACCGGTAAATCCCATCTTTCCTTCACATCTCTTATTATATCAAGATATGGCAAAGCAGGTTTCACCATTATTATATCCGCTCCCTCTTCCACATCGAGTGCTACTTCCCTGAGAGCCTCCTTACGATTTGCGGGATCCATTTGATAAGATTTTCGATCACCGAACTGAGGTGATGAATCAACCGCTTCGCGGAACGGTCCATAAAAAGAAGATGAAAATTTAGCGGCATAACTTAATATCGGAATTAGTGCATGCCCTTCATCGTCAAGAGCAGACCGTATGGCGCCCACCATACCGTCAATCATTCCTGACGGGGCAACTATATCAACACCCGCTTTGGCATGTGAGATCACCTGCTTCTGCAGGTTTAACAGAGTAGCATCGTTGTCGAGCTCGCCTGATTTTGTCACCACACCGCAGTGACCGTGCTCGGTGTACTCACAGAAGCAAACGTCAGAGATCACCAACAGATTCGGGATTGCATCCTTCAAAGCCTTTGTTGCGATCTGTATGATGCCGTTATCGTTCCAAGTTTCCGAACCGACCGAATCTTTGCTATTAGGAATTCCAAAGAGAATCACTGCTTTTATACCAAGAGAAAACGTTTCTTTTGCATCCTTGATCAGTTCGTCTATCGAAAATTGGAATTGCCCCGGAAGTGAACTGATGGGATTACGTACCGATTTGCCATGCACAACAAAATACGGCTGTATAAAATCTTCGGGGCTTAACTTCGTTTCACGAACGAGGTCTCTGATTGAGGCAGTTCTCCTCAATCGTCTCGGTCGGCGTTTAAGTGTAAACATTTACTACCTCTGCCAAAGGAGCGTTTTTTATATTTGATAAGTACTCAGATATTTTAACCGCCGTAGCTTTACCATTTGCTATACAATCTTCGACAGATACGCCTCCCCTATACGCCCCGGTCATATAAAGACCCGGATAATTTGCCTCAACATTATTCAATTCGTTCAGTATCTCATGATAACCTATAGTGTACTGTGGAATTGCTTTCTTCTTTATGAATACTTCCTTTAATATCGGCTTTCCTGTGATGTGAAGAATCTTCTCCAAGCTCGTGTGAACCAGGTCAATAAGTTCATTTGGTTCCAGTTCGGTTAATTCAGGATGTCTTTTCCCGCCGATAAAATTGGTAAGTAATACTTTGCCATCAGGCGCTCTTCCATCGAAGAAAGTCGAAGTCCAGAGTGATCCAAGAAATTTATTCGGTTCGCGCGGTGGAGATAACATTCCGAATCCGTTGAGGGGATGTCCAATATCGTTCCTGTTGTAACCAAGCGAAACCACAGCCATAGGGGCGTAGTCGATTATTCTAAGATCGTTTGCCACCTTAGACGAAAACGGCTCTAATAGTTTTGCCGTTTGATATGACGGCGCAGAAATTACTACAGCATTAGCCCTAATAATATCGGTTTTCCCTGCATTTTCAACCGTAACTTCATATAGTGAACCGATTTCTCTCATGGGTGATATATTTTTAACCGTCGTTCCTGTCTGCACCTTATTTCCAAGAATTCCTGTCAATTTATCCGGCAAAGTCTTTAGTCCATTTTTGAACGAGAAAAGTTTTGGGCGAGAACGATTTGATTTACTTCCCGACTTTTTAAATAATTTTTTCACCATACCGCCAATCAGGCTCCCGTAATCTCTTTCCAAGGCATGAAGTCGGGGAAAAGTACTGCGTAAACTGATTTTTTCAGGATCGCCCGCGAAAATACCTCCCACGAATGGAGCAACGGCATAATCAAGAAATTCTCTTCCCATACGTCTGATCACAAAATCAGCAACCGATTCATCAATTTTATCGGAGGGTTTTATAAAAGGCTCCATCAAAAGTCTAAACTTTGCGGAAAGCGAAAATAACTTGGTAGTCACAAACGAAACAGGGCCAAGCGGAAGAGGTACAAGTTTTCCCCCCTTTAATATATAGCGGTTCTTTTGAAGATCGTTTGCGTATAAGATTTCATTTTTAAGTCCGGCATCATCAATCAATTCTAAAAGTTCTTTTGTTCTTCCTTGAAGCGTTGATGGTCCGTGTTCGATGAGAAAACCGTCTTTCAGGGTAGTGTTTATTACACCACCGACTCTGTCGGAAGCCTCAAATAGACAAACGGAAACTCCTAATTTATCAAGCCAGAATGCTGTAGATAAACCGGAAATGCCGCCTCCGATTATCGCCACAGAAACAGCATGGGATTTACTCAGTTCCAAGAATCCATCCTTTGTAATACTAACTCTTTCATTGCACTGATAAATTTCGGAGAATCGTTTAGAGCGGGCATGACTTCATATTGTTTTATTCCGGCCTTAATTGCTAAATCGCGGTTAAATATATCGAGTTCAAAAAGTGTTTCGGAATGGTCATTCACGAAAGCGACCGGAATTACGAGGAGGTTTTTAACACCGTTTTCCCCCAATTCAGGAATAATTTTATCGGTAGCGGGACCAAGCCATTCAACTTTAGTGACTCTGCTCTGAAAACTTATCGAATGGTGATATTTGTTCTCCAACTTTGTCATTACCAAGTTCACAGTCTTACGCACCTGCTTTTCGTAAGGATCACCTTTTTCTATCACGCTTAGCGGCACTCCATGCGCGCTGAACAAAAGATGTAAATCTTCCTCGACTACGCCATTGAATTTTTCAGTACCCTCATGAATCTTCTCCGCGAGCGCATTGATATAGGATTGATAGTCGTGATAATCATGAATAAGTCTGAATTCCACATCAGCATCTTTTTTTCTTTTCAGTACTCGTTCAAATTCATGCAGACTTGAACCTGTTGAAGTAATAGAATACTGAGGATAGAGCGGCAGAAGAATTACCTTTTTTATCTCTTCCTCAATTAGATTATCAACTGCTATCTCTGTAAAAGGATTCCAATATCGCATCGCTATATATACTTTAAAATTACCATCTTCGTTTAGGTCTAATTCAAGTGCTTTTGCTTGTTTTTGTGAAAGTTCACGTAGAGGAGACCCTCCTCCGATCTTTTTATATATTGCCATAGATTCCGGCAACCTCTTTTTCGTAATTCTCTTTGCTAACAGTGGACGAAATATCTTTCCCATCGGCAGATCAATTATATCCGGGTCATTAAAAAGATTAAGTAAAAACGGTTTTACGTCGTCCAATGATTCCGGTGCGCCTAAATTCATTAAAATTACAGCGATTTTCTCTGAATTATGGTTCATATGGTTTTTGAAAACTTACTTACTTTCTTATCGCTAAGGTATTCATCAAATGACATTGTGATGTTCCTTATAAGTAACCTGCCTGCCGGCAAAACCGTTATGCTGTCATCTGTGATCTCCAACAGACCATCATTCTCCATTGGTATCATTACCTCGAGCGCTTCAGAAAAATGCTCATCAAAAATCAGATCATTTGCATCACCAAATGATGTCTTATTGAGGTAAAAATGACACATCAGCTGCATAATGATCTCCTTTCTCAATCTATCTTCGTTACTGAGTTTGTAACCCTTAAAAGTCGCAAGCTCGCCTCTGTCGATAATTTCATAATATTCTTCCAGAGTTTTAACGTTCTGAGCATACATATTACCAACTTCACTTATTCCGGTAATGCCCATTGCAATAAGGTCGCATCCCTTTTTGGTAGTATACCCCTGAAAATTTCTGTGGAGTGTTCCGTTATTTTGGGCGGTAACTATTTCATCTTCCGGAAATGCGAAGTGATCCATACCGATAAATTCATAGCCCGCAGAGGTGAATTCGTCAATCACCAGATGGAGTAATTTGAGTTTTTCATCTGTGCTTGGAAGCCATTCCTCTTTGATCAGGGTCTGATGTTTTTTCATCCATGGAACATGAGCGTAATTAAATGTGGCAATTCTCTCCGGTTTAATATCGATAACCGATTTAATCGTTTTACGAAAATTGTTGACATTCTGATGCGGTAATCCATAGATGAGATCTAAATTAATGCTTTCAAATCCTAATTCTCTGCACCAATCAACCACCTGAATCGTCATATCTTCCGGCTGTATTCTATTTATCGCCTTTTGAACATCAGGATCAAAATCCTGGACGCCCATACTTATTCGATTAAATCCTATCTCTTTGAAGGCTTCAAGATGTTCTCGGGTCAGCCCTCTCGGATCAATTTCAACGCTGACTTCCGCATTATCATCAAAAGTAAAACTATCTTGAATATATTCTCCCAGTCCTACTATCTGCGACGGCAAAAGATAGCTGGGCGTACCTCCTCCCCAATGCATTTGTGAAACTTTGCGTTTGTTTTTGGTAAGCTCCGAAATCATATCAATTTCTTTTTTCAGAAATCCGAGATAATTCTCTTTTTTGTCATCACTGTGAGTTATCATCATCGAACAGGCGCAGAAATAGCAGAGTGTGTCGCAAAACGGAATGTGAAAATAAAGTGAAAGATCCGCAGGCTCTACTAAATCATTCGTCCTGGCAATCTCATTTCTAAAATCGTTTGCTCCTATTTCTTCGCTAAATAGAGGAGCCGTGGGATAACTCGTATACCGGGGTCCCGGTTTTGAATAGCGTTTAAGTAAATCCTCATCAAAGAGTGTAGAATTATTATTTTTGTTTCCCATCATCAACTTTCATTATGAAATTTAGGACTTTCCGATCTAACGGTTTCAATAAATGTTTTCACATTTTCCACAGGAGTTTCGGGCAATATTCCATGTCCGAGATTGAATATATGCCCGCTACCTTCGCCGTATGCCTCAAGAACTTTTATTGTTTCTTCTCTGACTGTTTCCTGATCTGAAAGTAAAACTACAGGATCCAAATTTCCCTGAAGAGCTACTCTGTTATTTACTGTTTTTCTCGATTCAGAAATATTAGAGCCCCAATCGATTCCAAGACAATCAGCACCGCTATCGGCTAAAATGTCTATGCTGTGACTCGCGCCTTTTGCGAACAGGATTATCGGAACACTCTTATCTAAATTCTTAATAACATCTTTCATCGAGGCGAGAGAAATATCGATAAATTGTTGTGGATTCAAAAGTCCCGCCCACGAATCAAAAAGCTGAACTAAATCAGCTCCGGCATTTATTTGTAAGTTAAGACTGCGAGTTACAGCTTCAGTCAATATCTCCATCAATTCTTTAAAGATTTCAGGCTCTTTGTATATGAAAGTTTTGGCATTGATAAAACTTTTTGAGCTCTCTCCCTCAATCATATAAACAGCAAGAGTCCACGGTGAACCGACAAATCCTATCAACGGTTTTGAACTATCCAACTTTGATTTTACCTTTTTAATAGCTTCTGAGACAAATGATAGTTGCACTTCAAAATCAGAATTTATTTTTAATTTCTCAATACTAAGCTTAGAACGTAGAGGATTCTCAAAAACAGGACCCTTTCCCGGAATATAATCCAACGACATTCCCAACGCCTCCGGAATCAACAAAATATCAGAATAGATTATCGCCGCATCTACGCCGAGTAACTCCACCGGCTGTAATGTCAGTTCCGCAGCTATTTCAGGAGAATGAAACGCTTCAAGCAAAGTTACCTTTTCTCTTATTGCTCTGTATTGTGGCAAATATCTCCCGGCCTGCCTCATAATCCAAACAGGTGTTCTTGGAGTCGGTCTGCCGTTGACAGCATCAATGATTAGCGAATTTGGCATAATTCCGGCTGTTTATTCTTTCAGTGTCTGATAATTTTAATGTAGTTCGTTTATTTTCAGAGATTTTGTTGACATAGCCCAATTTTTCATCGCTTCGATTAAACCAAACACCGTATGTTCTTCGGGGATAATATCTGCCTTGAAGCCCAATCCCTTCACGTATTTTGATGTTGTAGCTCCAATCACTGCTAACGCAACCGATTTATTTAATGTTTTTTCTCTCATTTTAATCGGAAGGTGGCTTAAGAAAACTTTAAAGGTTGATGGGCTAAAAAACGTCGCAACCTGCAAAACGCCATCTTCAAAAAGCGAAATCAATTTTCTTGAATTGACTTCATCGTTAGGAATTGTGCGATATACAGGAACCGAAGTCACCTTTGCTCCAATATTGATAAGCCCGTCAATCAGCTGGTGTCTCCCATACTCCGATCCCGGGAACAGGATTCTCTTTTCCATTATATCGTCTTTCTTAAACGATTTTAAAAGATTGTCGCTGTCAAATATTTTAGGCTGAAGGGAAACTTTCAATCCAAAATATTCAAGTCTTTTTCTTGTCTTTGAGCCTACGGCGGCAATCTTTTTGGGCAACAGGTAACCTATATTTTTGCCGACGTGATTAACTCGCTTCAAGAAACTGTCCACGGAATTAACGCTTGTAAACAATATCCAATCGTATGAATCAATTTTACTGATAGCCGAATCGGTATATTCCCATGATTCGGGAGGGTCAATTTTTATTAGTGGAATTAAGTGAGGAGTACCGCCTTCCTTCTCAATCAGCGCTCTAATTTCAGCCTGCTGATGAGCCGCACGTGTGACCAAAATACCAATATCATTTAAAGATTTACTCATTTAGCTGCTTCTCTGTTTCGGAGGTAAAGCTGGAATATTCCGACTTTTTAAATTCGTTCATTATTTCTTGACCTCCATTTTGAAGTAATCTTTCAGCAAGTTCATTACCCAACTTTTCGGCATCGCTGCGATCTCCTGACAGTTTGTTTCTTACAGCCCTATCTCCGCTTAGATCGGTTATTTGGGCTTCGATATTCAATTCGTTTTTTTCAATTTTGCTGATAGCGCCGATTGGAACCTGACATCCTCCCTGAAGTCTCCGAAGAAGGCTCCGCTCTGCGGCCACCGCATCTGAAGAATCTTTATCGTTCAGGATAGATATTATTTGAATTATTTTTTTATCATCCGCTCTTATTTGTAACGCAAGAGCTCCCTGCGCGACAGCCGGAAGCATGACTTTATGATCAAGAATAACACAATTCTCGTTTAGGAGATCTAATCGTTTTAGCCCGGCATAAGCTAAAATTAATGCATCCCAATTAGACTCTTTGAATTTCCGCAGCCTTGTGGGAACATTACCCCTGATATCAACTATTTTCAGATCTTTACGATAGTACAATAATTGAGCGCTGCGCCGCAGGCTGCCTGAAGCAATAACAGAATCCTTACTTATGGAATCTAAACCTTTGCCATCTTTAGTAATCAATACGTCCGACGGTTTCTCACGAAATGGAATAGCGCCTATTGACAAACCCTCCGTCATTCCTGTAGGCAGGTCTTTACAAGAGTGAACGGCAATGTCAATTTCTTCATTCAGCAGTGCCTCTTCAATCTCCTTTGTAAATACCCCCTTGCCTCCGATCATTGGAAGAGGTTTGTCAAGAACCAGATCGCCTTTTGTTTTGATAATTTTAATTTCGAAGTCAATACCTTTGTTGGCATTGGTGAGTTCATTTTTCACCCACTCAGCCTGCCATAACGCTAATTTACTGCCCCTTGAACCTATAACTATTTTATTTACCATTAATTTGATCCTGAATTCCAAATAGCTTATTAAGAACGCCGTCCTTAAGGAGCATCTCACGATGTGGCCCATCACCGTTTTTCAAATATCTCAAAGGCTGATGGAGAAGTCGATTTACCAGCAACGATGTGAACTTATCAACTTGGACAAATTCTTTTTCACTCATTTTATTACTGCTAACAGCAAGTAATTCTTCCTTTACAATATTAAAATGATTGATTAGGGATTTTGAAATATCGCTTTCCATATATTTACGATGCCATCTGCTGAATGATTTTTTTTCATTCATTATAATCTCTTTCGCTCTTGGAATCGACTGTTTCCGTAGTTTGATAGATCTCTGTATTGATTCATTTAAATCTGAAATATTGAACAGGTGGACATTTTTAATATTATCTATATCGTGATCAATATTTCGAGGCATTCCCAGATCGATAAATACTTTCTGCGAGCTAAATCTTTTTAATTTCTCGAGTTTATGACGTGTAATTATTTGTGCATCAGCATTGGTAGCTGATATCAGGCAGTCAACTTCAGGAATTAAATCATTTACCTGATCGAAAGAGATGGGAATACCGCCATACACTTCAGTTAAAGATTTTGCCCTGCTTTTGTCTCTGCTGGCGATGTAGAATGACTTGAGTTTTAAAGAACTTAAATATTTCGATACTGTTATACCGATTTTGCCGGTGCCTAATAATAATATTTTTTTACCGCGAAGTGATCCGATAATTTCTGATGCTTTAGCAAGTGCGGCAGATCCATAGGAAGCATTCCCTTTGCCGATACTGGTTTTTGTTCTAACTCTCTTACCCGTTTTGATCGCCGATTCAAATAATTTTAAAAGAAATGGTCCTGTTGATTTATGATCCCTTGAATTTCGGAGCGCTGTCTTAACTTGACCGAGTATTTCAGGTTCACCGATTATTTGTGATTTCAATCCCGCAGAAACTTCAAACAGATGATTTACCGCATCTTCCCCTTTTATCACATAATTAGTCTGTTTGTTTTTAAGTAGGGCTGTTCCGGTCAGCTTTAGAATATAATTCGAGACATTATTCTCAATATCAATTTCCTGAGATATTATATAAATTTCGAATCGATTACATGTCGAGAGTATAATGACTTCATCTATATTGTAAGATTCAGTAAGCTCAGTATATATTTGATCTATAAATTTATCCGAAGCGGATAATTTTTCTAATTCGCCAATTGGAGCGTGACCATAATCAGAACCGAGGAGTGTTAGATTGTTTATGATATTTTAATCCAAGTTTTTATCAAATAAATCTTCTTACAAATTCCATTAATTATTATTTTAGCCCTTATCCAAATTACGAATTCATATTCTTCTCCTTATAATACGGCAATATTTATGCCATCTGAATTCGATTTAAAAAATGTGAGTGTAAGTTATTGTTATTTGGTGAGGATAGCCAATATTATATCGAATTGTTTTCTACTGAATGATATTGCTTATTATTTCATTATGAAATGCAATGTTTCAATGTGAAACTTTGTATTTTTCTGTAATATCATTTTTAATCGCTCTTTTGAGCCAATAATATGCTCCAATTCCTGCAACTGTCTTCGAAATCATCGATGCTCCAAATATGCCTTTTATTCCTATGAGCTCTGAACCTATAAAAGCAAGTGGAATAAACATAACGAACATTTGAATAAAGGCGATGGCAGTAGCATGAAGCGGTCTATGCAAAACGTTTAGACTCGAATTTGCAATCATCATAATTCCATAAAGTCCATAACTGATAGGGACTATCCATAGAAACAGACTTACGATTGATATAACCTCTGCATCGGCGTGCAAGACTGAAGCAAACGGTTTAGCCACCAACGCAAGAATAACCGCTGCGACAATCCCCCATTTAAGCGCGAATCGATTTACATATATGATTCCTTCTTTTACTCTCTCAAATTTTTGTGCACCAAGATTCTGACCGATAAAGGGATTAATAGCGCTTGATAGCGCCATCATCATTACTAAAGCTAATGCTTCGATCCTTGTTGCCACACCAAACGCAGCTACTGCTCCATGCCCATAGGTAGATATAATCCGATATATGAAACCCATGCCTATCGGATATACTGCCTGTGTGCCGGCAGTTGCTATTCCTATGTATAAAATACTCTTCCATGACTCCCATACTTCTTTTATATCCGGAATTGTGAATGCAAGCATATGTTCCCTGTAATGTAAAACAGATAACGAAACGACAAATGTAATCGCCCGTGAAATAACAGTAGCTATTGCCGCCCCGGTGAGCTCTAACCGTGGAAACGGACCGAATCCGAATATTAAAATGGGATCAAGAATCAGATTTACTAATACCGCAACGCCCATTATCATAGCCGGTGTTTTCATATCGCCCGTTGCCCTGATAGCGCCATTACCTACCATTGGTATGACAACAAATAGTGCGCCGGGATAAATAAATGTCATATAATCCCTTATTAGCAAGAGCTCCTCACCGCTTGCTCCCATCATAGTAAAAACACTATCCATCGAGATCAAACCAATGCCAATCACACTACCGACAATAATCACGGAAAGTACAAGACTGTCTGTTGTAATACGTTTGACTTGTTCAGAGTTACCTTCGCCGATTGCGCGGGATATTAATGTTGTGGTACCTATACCGAGTCCAAGCGCCACGCTTCCTATTATGAATACCACAGGAAAAGTGAAACTGACGGCTGCAAGTTCCAGCGTGCCAAGTTGTCCGATGAAATAGATGTCAATCAGGTTAAATGCGATCATTCCGAAGATCCCGAAAAACATCGGTAACGCCATTCTTATTATCTGCCCGCCAACATTCCCCTCAGTCAATTTCGCATTATTTTGAATGATCGCTCCTTCCTATTTGAGCTATTTGAATAACTTTATACGACACAAAAATATAAATAAATTATATCAATAAAGTTTACAAAAGAATGTCATCGTTTAATTGAATAACTTTTTCAACCATTACAGTTGGTTCAATTACTCAAATGTCACTTTTGAGTGCCCTATCGCCGTAAGTGCCTGATACTCAGTATCGGGCAGAGTCCTTTTAAGCCATTTGCCGGTGGTCGCCCCGCCATTGGCGGGATGTTGTCCCGTAACTTGCGGGAAGTCCACCCGGGCGTACCACTATTTGACCTCTTTTAAATAATTTTCCCAAAACTCATGTATTTAGACGTATTTGAAACAGCCTGACTCTTGTACCATAACTCATTAAATGGGGTAGTTTTGGGAATTTAGGTTTTGGGACACGAAGTGGGGAGTGCCAAAAACGAACATTTTTTCGACGACGCGCTTTTATTAAACAATTTAGGTTGCAGAACCATAATTCTATATCTCTGCTCAGAAATTTTAGGGCTCTATATACTTTTTTCCGAATCGGGGTCAAAATAATGAGCTTTAGAATAATTAAAACTCACGTTGATCTTCTCTCCTTCTTTCACTTTCGTATCCGGTGGAACTCTTGCAATCATTGTGTTTTGTTCTATATTTAAATAAAGATAGATCTCATTCCCCATCATCTCTAAAATATCCACTGACATTGGGGTTCCCTTTTCTTCGCCGGAGATAGAAATATCTTCCGGACGTATTCCGAATATAATTTCTCTTCCGACATAATCCTTTAGTTTATCCTCAGCTCCACCATCAATTTGAAAACTTAACCTTCCGCTTTTAAATACCAATCCCTGATTTTTCTCCACTTTACCGCTGATAAAGTTCATAGAAGGACTGCCGATAAATCCTGCTACAAATTTATTTACAGGATTGTCATACAGATTAACCGGAGTACCATATTGTTGGATTACTCCATCATTCATAATTATAATCCGATCACCTAAGGTCATTGCCTCAACCTGATCATGAGTCACATAGATCATCGTTGTCTTTAATCTATTGTGCAATTTGGATATTTCAGTGCGCATTCCTACACGTAGTTTTGCGTCAAGATTTGACAGCGGTTCATCGAACAAAAAAACTTTCGGTTGGCGCACTATTGACCTTCCAAGGGCAACTCTTTGTCTCTGACCACCGGATAACGCCTTCGGTTTTCTATGCATTAAACTACTTATTCCAAGAATATCAGCTGCTTTTTCAACTCTCTGCTTGATCTCGCTCGGTTTAACTTTTCTTAACTTCAGTCCAAATGAAATGTTGTCGTATACATTCATGTGAGGATAAAGAGCGTAGTTCTGAAAGACCATTGCGATATCTCGATCCTTCGGGGCAACGTAGTTCATAAGTTTATCTTCAATATAAATATCCCCGGAAGTTATATCCTCCAGCCCGGCGATCATACGTAGCACAGTGGATTTACCACAACCGGAAGGACCTACTAATACGACAAATTCACCGTCGGAGATATCAACACTGAAATCCCTTACAGCATAGATTTCATTGTCAAATACCTTTGTCACATCTTTCAATTTTACAACTGCCATTGTAATTTCCTCTGTTGAGTTAAAATTGAATACTCACTAAAATTTATAATAATCGGGTCAACCGGGAAATTCATAAGGTTGCCCCACCGATTCCATTTATTTTATAAGAGTTCTTTTAATATCCGCAAGCTCCCACAATTTAGTCAAAGGTTTATGTTACAAATTAAACTTATAGATTTCACTGAAAATATCGCTCACTTCTTAAAATCGTTTAAGTTCTGCTGCACGGAATCTGTGTCTCATATTCACCTTTATTACTCATAACAATACTGCCTCAAAAACTAATTTCTCACAACGAAAAGGTCTGATATTTTTTCTTTCAGGTCAGACCATCGTCCACTCTCAATTATTTCTTTTCTGAATAATTCTGTATCTACAATGATTTCATGTTTTGTGCGAACCTTGCTCACTGTTTTTATATAAATATCCGCTTCCATTTTTCTAAGGATTTCTATACGAATCCGGCTCTTTACCTCTTCAAGTGGAATGGGAAGTTTTCCTTTTTTCCCGATAATTTTTATGACTGAAAATTCCGACCCATTTTGAATAGGTCCAATAATATCGCCAACTTTTGAGGAAAAAGCGTATTTATCTAAAGGTTGAAATTGCCCGCTCTGAATGTAGCCGAGTTCTCCTCCGTTGGCTGCTGCCTCTTTTCTGATTGAGTACTCTTTCGCCAAAAGGGAAAAATCAGCGCCATCTTCCAGCTTTTGTAAGATTTTATTTGCACTGCTTTCATCGCTCACAAGAATCTCTCTTAAGTTCACCATCGGCTCTGATAAATATTTTCTCTTGTTCTCTTTGTAATATTCGGTTATTTCCGCTTCCGTAATATTTATTGCTCTAATTTCTGAACTAATAAGGTCATTCATCATCCGATTTTGATGCCAAAATCTGATTTCATCGGTGACACGTTTGCTGTTGTGATAACCTTTTTTGATTGATTCTTCAGCAAGAAGTCTGTCCCTCAACCATCGCCAGATTGCACGATTCAGAGACAACGTCCCTGTGATATTAAATTCTTTCGATCTGTTTATTCTCATATCATCAAGAAAATCAGAAACGGTTAGTTCACCTCCATTCCACGTGACGAGGATATCATCAAGTTTGGTGGCGAACTCTTCAGAAAGCGCTTTCAGCTCAGGATCCATATTTGATAGGAGTAAGGGTAAGCCCGTCTTATTTCTTGATTTAACCTCTGCCATAAATACTGCAATTGAATTAAATGTCTCTTTATTGATTAGTGGATTTTTTTCTTTCATCAACCTATTCAAATATTCATTTGAATACTTATCCGCTTTTCTTTTGCGAACTGCATCAATGAGTGTTGATATCTTTAACGCATAATCTTCTTCGGTAATAAAAATATTCTGTTTTCTATCTTCGACTTTTATTATGTGCCAGCCAAAAGTTGATCGGATTGGTCCGGAAATTTCACCCGGTTTTAATTTCCACGCGGCTTCCTCAAAATATGGATCCCATTCCCCCCATTTAATCCAGCCGAGTTTTCCTCCATTAGATGCCAATATGGTATCGGAAAAGGTGCTCTTGGCAATAGCCGCGAAATTTTCTCCGGCATCAAGTCTTGATTGAATAGATTTAATACCATTCTTTTTATTTGCAAAAATATGTGATACCATCAGCTGTTGATTGTGCCTTAAAAATTCAAGCCTTGTATCTTCTTCAGTAACAACTATAACAGAATCTATTTCACGATAGTAGAGCTCCCACCTTGATTGCCTTTCAACCTCATATTTTCGTCTCTTGTTGTACTCATCTGTTTTATCTAAACCACTATCGGTTGCTTCCTGAACCATAATTTCCATCTCGATAATTAAATCAAGAATATCCTGAGGTTTCTTGTAGTTCCTTATCGACGCTCCAATATTTAAAACACGGCGAGCAGGAATCTTTTGACCCTCCCGTAAAAAATCGTTAACAGTTATTCTTTTTCCGTCAACAGTAGCAAGCAATAGATCATCGGTGGATTCAGATTCGCATCCGAAAAAAAACACTGTAGTCATAATCACAGATAGCGATAAAACAGATGAGTAGATTTTCATTAGAATAGATTTATAGTGAAAATATTTTCCGGGCATCTTTTATTATAACTTTCATGACACATAACTTTATCTGTCCTTTACAGGATATTGAAGAACATAATCCATTAGTTCGTGAAAATTTGCAATTGCCAGACCAATACTTGTATCAGCTGCTCCGTAGTACATCCATAGCTCATCATCTTTTCGAATCCAGCCACAAGGAAAAACCACATTGCCAACATCGCCGTGCATCTCATAATCTTCTTTGGGACCGAATACCCATTCGTCTGTTCTATGAGTAACAATTTCCGGATTATTTATGTCCAGTAAGGCTAATCCCACTCGATATATACATCCCGCACAAGTTTGCCTGACTCCGTGATAGGAGATTAACCAGCCGTGAGAAGTCCATAAGGGTGGAGTGTTCACCCCTATTTTATTTGCATCCCACCACGATCCGTTTCTGGCTCGAAGCAGAACTTTGCGATTATTCCAAGTCTTCAAATCTGTTGAATAAGAGATATGGGCATGAGCGCCGGGGTCATCTCCAATAGGATACGGTCGATGAATTAGCGCCCATTTATTATTTATTTTAACGGGAAAAAGAACAGCATCTTTATCAAATGGCTTTAAAATCGCGCCTATTCTCTCAAAATTCCGAAAATCCTTAGTAAGCGCCAAGCTCACGAGTGGACCATCCTTAGAGTAGGAACAAAATACTATGCCGTATTTATCCAGATTTTCAAGATATGTTATTCGCGGGTCTTCAACACCCCATTCGTCTTCAGGATAATTGGAAGGATCGGGCGCAATTGACGGCTTGTCATCTATTTCCCAATTCGATACCCCGTCTTTGCTTCGTGCAACTGTTAAATGAGAATGTCCCCTCATATCTTCCACTCTTAAGAGTAAGAGGGATTCGCCATTAATCTGAATTGCACCTGCATTGAAAACCGAATTAGCCTTATACGGTAAATCCTCACTTGTTATTATTGGATTATTCTTATGACGTTTGAATAACTCATCACTTACGTTCCTTGCCAAATTACGCTCCTATATATAATTATCATCATTATTTATTAAAGAAACCCTTTCTCTTTCAATTCCAAAAAGGTTAATAACGCTTCTATCGTTGACTCTGCGCCTGAATTTCGATTGACACCATTTTCACCGATTCCATCGAAAGTCCTGCCTGTTGTGGAATCATACATAACCACATTTACAGCGTTTTGTCCGGAAAACCATTCCAAAGCTCTATTCATATTTTTCCTGTAATCGTCATTTCCTGTCACCAAAAACGCTTCCATTAATCCTGATGTTATCGCGTGTATGCCATATGCAATTTGCGGGAACTTCTTGACGTTTACGGAATCGGCGGATCTGAATTCAAGTTCATTCAGATGACCATCGAGAACAATCTTGGAATAAAATCCCGCTCCGGCATTTATTGATACGAGCCAATTCTCGTCGTTAAATATCTTATACGCTTTGGCAATGGCTTGAACTTGGTGGGCGCCCCAGGCATGCCAAATATTCTGCCACGAAAGATGCGCGCCTGCGAAATTTCCTTCTCTGATTTGAAAATCCACAAGCCCATTAGTTAGTTTTCTTATGTACTCTTTGACCACTTCGTCTCCTGTTGCATGAAAGTAGTCAATTAATCCGAGAACCAATTCTGATGTTTGGTCGCCTGCTTGATTGATAAGCCACCCCGGAGTTTTATATGGGGAATTTAAATTATAATTCCCATAATTCGATATCCAAATGTCGATATGTGGAAACGTTCGCTCCAATGACGTCTTTAAGCTGTCAGCAAATGTCGATTGATTTAAATTAAAAACTTTATAACCATAAGCCATAGCGCGTATTGCTCTGATGGCCCACCAATTAAAGGACTTAATACTGGTAATGCCGTTTCGATTTATCGTGTGATCTTCATTGATGAAGTTGTAGAATTCTCCGTCTGAAGCTTGCATACTCAGTATAAACCTGAGTCCTTTCTTTGCTCTCAGCAGGAAGTCGTCACCGCCGAACTGCTCATAATATTTCAGATATACTAACACAGCGCGGGCTACGTCGTCAACTGCGGAAATTCCCTCTCCGTCAGCCGCAACATACACGTAATCCGGGTATTCGGAATAAATGTGAATTATTAAAACCTCTTCTGATGCAAAAGTAATCGATTCGGAGAGGAAATTCAGATGGTCGAGATTTATGTTGATAAGGTCTATTTTATTTTGATTGACATTATTAGCGTCTCCGCATGACAATGCAATGGAAATCATTAATAATATAATCGTCACTGTTTTTTTCATATTCAGTTAGCCGCTCTTGAGACCGCTTGTTGCCATACTCCTGATAAAATATTTCTGAAAAAATATGAATACCAACATTACCGGAACAGCTAATAATGTAGCTGCAGCCAGAATAGCCCCAAGCTGAGCTTCAGCCCTACCACCTATAGAGAATAAGGTTACCATCTGCGGCATGGTCATCAAATCTTCCCGTCTGATTACTATTAGAGGCCATAATACATCGTTCCATATTCCCATAAACGTAATAAGACCAACGGTGATAAGGGTAGGAATCGAATTCGGCCAAATAATTCGATAAAGTATCCTAAACTCGCTTGCTCCGTCTATTCTTGCCGCATCGATTATTTCCTGTGGAAAAGACTTAAAATATTGGCGAAAAAGAAGTATACCGAAAGTGCTGATGGAAGCAGGAAAAATCAGTGCGCGATAAGTATCTATCAGTCCCAATTTTACCATCAGTATATACATAGGAATAAGCGTAATTTGCGCGGGTATCATCATAGTTATGAGGATTAGAGCAAACAGCATCTCCCTTCCTCGAAACTGCAAGCGTGACAAGGCGTATCCCACCATACTGCTGAAAAATAAAACAGAGGCGGTAGAGACTGTGGACACGAACATGCTATTGAAAAATGCTCTTACAATTGGAATTTTTTCAAAAACAAGTTGGTAGGATCTGAGCGTAAATTCCTTGGGTATTAGCGATAGTTCTGTAATCTCTATCTCTGGTTTGAGGGTAGCGGCAATCATCCATATGAAAGGATATAGAAAGGTGAGTGCGGCGCCCAGCAAAACAACGTAGAATATTACCTTTTTCAGCACCGTACTTTAATTCTCCTGCTCAATAAATTTTCTTTGTACTAAGACCACAACAAAAATTATTCCTGCGAGCATAAACCCAAGCGTAGCGGCATAGCCCATTTTATAAAAACTGAATCCCTGTCTGTATATATAAAGAACCGTTGACAATGTACTATTCAACGGCCCTCCGCCCGTCATTACATATGGCTCGATGAACAGCGAGAAACCATTGATCGTGGAGAGGATTATCACCATAACGATTACCGGATTTATTGCCGGGACAGTAATGTAGCGGAATTTTTGGAAGGTCGTGGCTCCGTCCAAATCAGCAGCTTCATACATATATGCCGGTACATTTTGTAATCCCGCTAAAAATAGTATCAAATATAATCCGACATTTTTCCATGTGGCCATAATAGCGATTGAAGGCATTGCCATCGCCGGGTTGGTGAGCCATTCAATTTTACCAATCCCTATCAGCGCAAGCATGCCGTTTAACAATCCTGTATCAGTTGAATATAGCTGTTTCCAAAGGATGGTCACTACAACTCCGGATACTACGACAGGTAAGAAAAAGGACGCTCTAAAAAACGCCCTTGCTTTGATCTTTTGATTCAACACTTCGGCAAGTCCAAGAGCGATAATCACCTGTAGAGGGATATGAATTAATAAGAACCGTACAGTGTTCCAAATGGACTTCCAAAACAATGGATCAGAAAACATCATATTTAAATTTGCCAAGCCGACCCATTTCATAGGACCCACTATATTCCACCTGTGAAAAACAAGAAAGAGGGAAAAAAATATGGGAAAGGCTGAAAACATAAGAAAATAAATCATATAAGGAGCCGACATCAAGTAACCCATTTTTTCATTCTTATTCATCATGTCCGGTCTCTTGCAAGAAGAAGTCGTACTCGTTTAGCAGCGTCCTTTATACCTTTACTCGGTGTTTTAACATGATGGATACAGGCAGCTTCAAATTCCTGGCTGATTATATCGAATATTTCTTGTAAGTATATCGTTTTGTCCACACCAACTGCATATGTTACTTGTTCAGCAAATAATGTCAGCTCAGGATTCTTCTCGAAAAATTCATCGAATGTTTCGTTTTCTAACAGATTCTTTCTAATGGGCAATTGGGTAGCAATCTCCAAAAGTAACCTATCGCTCTCTTCAGAAACCATGAACTTTACAAATTCCCATGCCATTTCCGGATACGGAGCAGTTTTGAAGATAACGATGGACTTAGGGTCGGCATATGTTAGCGGTGGGCCTGTCACATCATCCGGTCTTGGCAGCGGTCCATACTTATAATTTATATGAGGGGCGAATTTTGCCAGATGTGAAACTCTCCAGGGTCCGACTATATCCGCCAATACTTTTTCCTTAATAAACAGATCTTCCATCTGCAGGATCGATTTAGAAACGAAACCTTCTCGATATCCTGAGGCGAAGAATTCAAAAACTTTTACTGCGCTGTCATTGTCAAAATCGACTTTACCGTCTTTTAAGAGAGTTTTCCCTCCTGAAGCGGCTATATAAAAAGGATAGAAATCAAATAACCGTTGCCACCATATGGGCAATACGTTCCTGTAGTGCATCCATTTAATAGGCGATTCACCGGTTTTTGATAGTTCTAATACTTTTCTGGAAATATTATCAAATTCCTTATAAGTGGTCGGAACTTTTTTTATATCCAAAACATCAAAATAATTTGTGTTATAAATGAAGAGTACAGGATTAGATTTCCATGGAATTTGATAATATTTTCCATCAGAAGAAGCATACCCGGAAACAAGTCTATCAGGTATTCGCGATGTAATTAAACTGTCGAATCCCGGCATCGTGTCCAGCAGAACAACTACTTGTGCTTCTACATACTGCTCTAAGACTCCGGGCCATATATTAGAACAAATATCCGGTGTAGTTCTGCCGGCAATGGCCGCCAATAAAACCTCTTCGCTGGATTGTCCGGAAGCTATAGGCTCCGTTCGAACAGGGAATTCAGGATGCAGTAAATTCCATTTCTCCACTACTATTGCAGCAAGGTCTATCTCTTGCTGATTCGCGGCAGACCAATAAGTTAAATATTTCTCCGCTCTTTCAGACGGATTTTTTGAACAGGAGATAAAAAATATTTGAAATAAAAATGATGTGACAAGGAAAACTTTTTTAAAAATCGATTGAAAGCGAACC
Organism: Candidatus Neomarinimicrobiota bacterium; assembly: GCA_022573815.1. Taxonomy (NCBI): domain Bacteria; kingdom Pseudomonadati; phylum Fidelibacterota; species Fidelibacterota bacterium. Next base: position 6,007 of record JACZTG010000019.1, on the reverse strand, counting down.
ACTTAGAAGAAGATCGATAAAGCAAATGTGTTTATATTGGAGAGCCTGCCAAAGTCCTGAAAAGAATAATCAGCTCGTAATTTTGTTCCGTTAGTTGACGCAAAATTAACTCCCGCTCCAAATGCCAAGCCTTCTTCACTGTCTTTAAGAAACAAACCTTTATAGCCTCCCCGTAGGAATATCGTTTCATTTAGAACATACTCGATACCGATATTTACAAATTCAAAATTATCGCTGGGATGTAACGCATCAAGAGAAACTATCAGTTGAGATGTCTCATTGCTGAATGCATACGTAGATATCCCAAATTGAAAATTCAGCGGCAATGGCCAAGGATCTGTTTCCACTCGCGCCGGTATCCGTTCGTTATTTCCAAGAGCATTTGGATCAGGGTCCAAGAAATAGCGAAGGTCACGTCCGTCGATTGAAAGATCAGGTCCAAAGTTGGTAATAACAGCGCCGATTTTGAGACCGTTGAATAAATCGGTTTTAAATAAAGTTCCGAAATCAAATGCCAAACCTTGAGCCTGAGAGTGCCAAATTTTCTGGAAAATATATTTTCCGGTAAAACCAATCGAAAACCGATCAGTCAAATTCTTAGCATAGGTTGCGCCGAATGCAAGATCGCTAACATTGAAAAATTCGCCGGTTCCTTCCGGCTCAAATTCTGTTCGGACCTCCATCTCGTCAGTGCTGACTGAAATAACGCTCAGCCCTATGGCTCCACCGGATCCCAGCGCAATTACAATTCCGCCAAAATCGTGGCTTACATTGCCAATCCATTGTGTATGCGTGATTATAAACTCGTTCCCGTTTAGTCTTGAAATACCCGCGGGATTCCAATAGATGCTGGACGCGTCATCTGCCACTGCAACAAATGCGCCCCCAAGTGAGTTCGCTCTCGGACCGACAGGAATGGAGAGAAACGGCGCAGCTGATATCCCCACCTTAGACACGTTCTCCACAAAATTTTGACCATATGCATGACCATTCACTAAGATGAGCAACGGTAGTAAGATTTTTCTGAATTTAAATATTGTCATTTAATTAACGCAAATTCTCCTACCTTTTCGCCAAGCGGTGATTCGATATGGTAGATATACAGACCGTAAGCCACATTCATTCCATCTTTCGAGGTCAAATCCCATATTTCTTCCCCGTCATCAGAGGCTCCGTTATGACGTAGAGTTTCAATTAGGTAACCTCTTATATTATAAATCCTTATTGTACATTCTGCCGGAAGATGTATAAACCAAATTCTTCTCTCTCCTCTTCCTGATTTATAAATGTTCGGCGGTTCAAATACTGACGTCCCGACGTAAGGATTTGGTACTACAGCGATTCTATCCATATCAAATTGTGTTTGTTCAGTAGTAAATTTTCCTGAATTTACGGTAAACTCCACAGTCTCTCCGGTTCTGAACGGCTTTTTGGTTTTAATTTGATATACGTCCCCGGGTCCCGGTAGAATCGGAGTGACCGTAGAATCTTCAGGATCAAAAAACCGGATAACCCAATATGCGTTACCCTGCCTGAACTCCGGTTCCAAATGTGCGCTATCCCCACCCATAATAAGCACTGACTCATCCCAATCCCATGTCCTGTTGATTGTTCCATTCTTGACTGTTTCTACAATACCGATTTTTTCCCATTTCTCTTCTGTTGTATTCCAGATCTTAAAAGGAAGCGGCATCGGTAACCTGCCTAAACCCCACGAGTGAGAAGTATCTATATCTACATTATCGAATATAATCTCATAATCCGCCGGATATGGAATACTTTTCCCGTTAATTTCATTAAATAGCTTTGATACAAACTCCTCGTTATGCGGTTTTTTGACAGTGACAAGTAGGTTGGTTGTCGGATTACCAAGCCATTTAGTGGCTGTATCAATCAAGGTTACAATACTGTCGTTGAATATTTGTACGGCTAACCCGTCAAACAAATCCACTTCCTGACCGTCAATATTAATTTCAACAGCTGATTGAAGAACTGAATTTGAAGTTATATCAGTCAGAGTATACGATGGTCTGGTACTATTAAGATGTGCGCCTTCATTAGTGAATTTTATTTCATAAGTATGATTGTCTTTGATTACTTCGTTGAATAAAATATCAACAGAAATAGCTCCAGTTCCGGGCCCAGAATAAATGATTTCGCCATTGATTTCCGGTAGAATAAATCCTGCTGATGGTGACCTGGGGGTTACTGCTGCCGTATTTACATCAGATGTTATATTTCCCGAAATGTCGCTCTGTATTATGGACGTGGAAAATGAAGGCGCTAATCCTTTCACATTACCTTGACTGTCTGTAATTATTGTACCTGACGTATCCGTAGCAACTAACCCTCTATCATAGGAAACAATTGCATAATAATATGTCCTGCCGTTTATCACATCAGTATCCACAAAGAAATGTCTTAGGCCGCTATCTATACCGATGTTGAATTTAACTCCTTCGATATCTACCGGATGTAATCCTCTTATTCCGTTGTCCAAATCGAATTGAGCAATTGGTTTTTGAAAGGTTAACGCGCCAAAAGTGTTTGTAATAGTTAAATTTTCTAAGAAAGTCGGTTCAGTGCTCTTATAAATCAGATATCCTTCGAAATCTTTTATTCTTAAAAATGGATCAAAAGATTCTTCTGCAAGAGCATCCCACTGCAAGATAACCCTTCCATCTCCCGGAACGGCTCGAAGTACAGGTTTATCGGGCGGTTTTGCAAATTGATAATCCGCGTTATATATTTGCTGAACAGTCTCCTTTTTACGAGCCATTGAAGAGTTTAAAATTTGGTTTTGATCAAGAACACTTATAAAATCTTTCTCGGCGAACAGCAATGCCATCGAAAATCGTTCCGTCTGACCTGCCTTCAGCGGAAATTTACCAGATGAGAAAAACATTCCGAGATTTCTTCCCCCTTCAAGAACCAAACTGGCTATTGGTAATAGAGTACGGCTGAATAAACTCCAGTCTTCTTCGTCATTTTGAAGCTCGAAGTCATGGACAGCAAACACACTAAACCCGGTTAGACCAATTTGATCTGATTCATCTTTATCAGTAATTCCGAAGTTAGGTTCTCCCTGGTTTGGTATCCCGTTTCCCTCGGTTCCGTCCGCATCGGGTCCAATATAAATTGTACTAAAAGGTCCGATACCATCAGTTCCGACATCATCATTGAGAGGTTCGCCATCATCCCAAATACCGGAATTGTTTATATCCGTAAAATTAACCCAATCATCGTCCTCGTCTCCCGAAAAATGTGGTGTTGGAGGACGTTTATAAAATAATTCGAACGCAACTGGATCATCAATACCATAGGGAAACACATCTAAAAACTCGCCGGCTTCATTTATTCTGTTCTCATCTATAATACCGTCATCGTCATTGTCTTTTAGATCGGAAGATTTTCCCGGACTTTCAAGAAAAGCATATCCTCCTACTCCCACAGGTCCCCATTTTCCGGGCGAACCTAAGCCATCAAAGTCCCATGCAAATGCCATATCTAAAAGTACATTATATGCTCCTTCGTCATCGCCTGAATCATCAGTACCTCCCACTCCCCAATCTATATACTGAGCAAAAAATACATCTTCGTAATCTACTTTACCCTCGTTAGTTATTTCATACAACCAAAAGATAACGTCCTGGGCAAGTACATGCGACCATTGGAATCCCCTTGTTGAAATCTCCAGCCCCAAACCACCTCTTGTAGTATCATCAGGATCAGGATGAAAAAGATGTGCCGGATCAGTACTCCACTCCTTATCCGGACTGTCATCAGAAATAAAATAAGTTTCAACATCCGCGTTTGTGATACCCTTACCAAAAAATCCATTCCAAACTCCGGGCCAACCGGGATCAGACATGTCCGACATCTTATCAGGCCAGAACGAGGGCCATGTATTTGGATTGTCGCTCCTTGCCGGAAAATCCTGCCTTGGGTTGGAATATCCCCTTACCGGAGCCCAACCCCATGCTATTCCCGTAACAGGGTCAGTATCAATAAATTCTCTATAATTGGTAGACATTGGATGGATAGTCTGACCGAATTTATTTTGAGTCTCAGCGCTTACGATTATTGCTACGCCATCCACGTAAGAATGCCCGGTTCCTTTAGGCCATTCACCTGACGGTTGATCGGGCCAGCGGGAAATTTCTCCATGATTCGAATAAAGTGTTCTGACGCGATTACCATCAAGAATTCCCCATTGAGTGAATTTTTCATCTCCCTTATTCGGGTCAGGTTGACGTTGAGCATATGAAGTAGTAAAACCAATTGATAATATCAACAGGATTGGAAGGATTTTATATATGTGATATAATGGTATATTCATAATAAGAACATTGGTATTATTTTTAAAAGTCTATAGTAATCCCAAGGTTTACCTGTCTGGGCGGGCTGTACCATTCAGGACGGTTGAAAAATTCTTCTTTAGTATTCAGACCTCCGATAATTCCGGGTAAGTTAGCTTCGAGAGTATATGTCGCTCGTCCTGTATCATTGTAAACTTCTCTTTCATTCAATCTATCAAAAAGATTAAATATTCTAACGAAAATTGTAACATCAAGTCCACTTAAATTTATAACCTTGAATGCGTTAATATCAAAATTTAATGTTATCGGTCTTCTATCGCTGTTTTCAAGACCAGTCCTTTGATCTAAAAACGACGGCGTATATGGGAGTCCCGTTCCCATTTTGCCCAATATACTTATAAGATATTTTTTTGGTGGACCTAATGACACTGTCAATGTCATACTTTGCGTCCGATCCCAATCAAGCGGAACGAGTTCTTTTTCTGTTTGAACGGGCGGATCTGATTGATTGTCAATCAACACCGATTTCGGATCGGAAGCGTTTCCTTTAGCAATCTGGTAAGTATAATCCAGCGTTCCCGATATATTATTGCTTGCCCTTTTCTCTAATGAAAAGATTAATCCACGTACATTGCCAAAATCCCTGTTGATAAATCTTCCATAAGAAACACCCGAATGAGTCTCTCCTGTGGCGATTGTCTCGATCTTAGTGGCAAGTAAATTCCTTATGTCTTTATAATAGCCTGTGATGTCAATTGCGATATCTTCCGCTATCTGCTGCTGTAACCCGATTTCATAAGAGATAGTTTTTTGCGGTTTAAGATCAGCATTTCCAAAAGGCTCCGCAAATACCGATGCCCTTCCTGATTCAGTATTTATAGAAAAATTAGGGTTTGTGAAAAGAAATTCGAATGATGGAATTTGAAAGAAGTGGCCGTAGGAAATATGAATCACTCCTCTGTCCGTTATAGGATACGCGATTCCGAATCTTGGGCTAACTTGAATTTTTTGATCGGCTTTTTCTCCGAGTCTCGGTAAGGTCAATGTTGAATCATTTGGATCGAGAATTTGCGGTCTCGAAAAATCGAGTAATACATTAGCAGCCGGATCAAAAATATCGATCCTTAAACCGCCGTTAATTATAAGATAATCGATTTCTATTTTATCCTGAAGATAAGCTGAAAATTCCTTTGGCTTTTGGATATACGCCTGGTTATTGGTTCCTCCCGCAACAGGAATGTAACTTTCAAAACTGCTGCTGGCATTATTTCTTACATTGAAATCATGAAGACTAAGTCTGTGAATTTTTACTTCTACGCCGCTCCTGAGTTGATGTACAGTGGAAACTTGGCTTGTAATATCCGCTTTTAGCAGACTGGTTCTTGTTTGTCGCCAATCGTTTCTCATATCGGTTCCACCGCTGTAAAAGGAAAAATTTCCTCTTTGTCGCAGTCTGTCATCTGAAGAATATCCGGAATCCAATGGATTTTCAAAAACATAGCTTTTCGTAGTATTTTGAAAGTGGTGCAGCTTGAGAGTAAAAAAAGTATTTTCACTCAAGATTCTTGACCATCTTGTACCTATAGACCAGCTGTCTTTGAATTGAGTTGCCATTCCATCAGGACTAAATCGAAAGAGATGGTCGAAATTCGCTCCCTTGTTTTCAATATTCTGTTTGAAGATATCAA
>JACZTG010000018.1 GCA_022573815.1 Candidatus Neomarinimicrobiota bacterium | reverse complement strand
ATCCATATAAAGTCTCGACCTGTGCTGTTTCCGCTGCGATTCTTCTTTTAACAATATCAGGTACGGTTTGAGGTGAATCTGCAGCGTAATATAAAATAGTTTCGAGTTGCTTAGTTTGGATGGGACTCAAACTGCCCTTCCGGTCTAAAAAATATCTCGCCCTTTCAATGTTCTCAATGCTTCCGGAGAAAGCAGAAACCGCCTCATTCGCCTTATTCCGATTGAAGGAATTCATAGTGTCTCCCTCAACTATCATCGTGTTTGATGCCCATGAAGCCTTTGCATAAGAATATTGAAGCTCAAGGAAAGTTGCCGTGTAAGAGTCTATAAATGCTTGTGCCTCGGAAGAAGTATTCATATTGATATCAGAGGTTTTACCGCCCGTGCAGGAAAGAAGTAAAAGCGAAGAGACGAGAAGAAAGATTAAATTTTTCATACTATATCCTTTTTGAGTTAGAGTTTTGATAATAAAAGCAATTAGTGTTTAATATATCTGATTAGCGAATATTTATCAACTTTAAACACCAGATGATAGAATTAAGTTTCGCTGTCATCGAAGCACTGATTTTGATGCAGCTAAAGATAATAAAAACCCAGCAGTCAGGCTGCCGAACACAAATGATACTGCAACCAAAATAAAAATAGTTAATAAATTCCGCAACCCCCTCTGATCTTTTACGGCGGAGCCAAGTTCTATGCCTGCAACTATCAGCAAAACACCGAGAAGGCTCTCAGGAAACGCAGAAATTAGAGGAACAATTGAAGCCCCTAATACGACAGCGATTAAGATCTTTGCTGTGCCAAGAAAGATTATGCTGCCATTTGTTTCGGCACCAAACCGACTTTGAGCGGCTAATCCCCCGGAGCCGTGACACATTGGCATCCCCCCAAAGAAAGAAGCGAAATTCAATAGACCTACGCTGAGAGTTATATTACCGGTATCGGCACCCCGTTTCGGGAATAAATCATACGATAATGCCGAAACGGCTATAACTGAATTCAGCATTGTTAGAGGGAGTTGCGGGATCGCACCAGAGAACAAACCACCGGAGAAGGCAGAGAAATTGATATTAATAAGACCCGGGATGAATAATCCGGCTTTTAAAGATTTTAGTAGTTCGAAATCACTTAAAATAGCTATTGATAACCCGCAAATAAATATAATTAAGGCGGTTGGTATTCTATTGTTTTTATAAAGCGCCAATACGAATAAAAGCCCAAGGACTCCTACAACGATACTATCATAGCCGATTAGCGGTTTTAAATAAATCATATCAATGCCCTTTATCAAAAGCCTAAGACCGATACTGAGCTGAATTCCCCTTACAACAGCTTTCGGCACGAATTTTTCCAGCACGTTGGGCAATTTTAGGCTCCATATAAGTATCAACAAAACTGCCATAATGATACCGGAAGCATAAACCTCATCGGCACTCATTCCGCCGGATAATGCCACTGCGGCGATCGCTTTCATTGGCTGAACGGGCATAGGTATGGCAAATACCAAGCCCGTTAAAATGTTTGCCGCCCCGGACCAGAAAAGCATTGCTGAAAAAGAAAGCCCTGTAACATAAGCTAATCCGAGAATTATCGGTAAGAATGTGCCGAGGTCGCCAAGTGAACCGGAAAGCTCCCTCCGATTAAATTTTGCATAGGAAAGATTATTAGATATTTTTTGGAAAAGGGTGCGTATCAATCGTAAAGCGCCCTCCCCGCTATAGCCGATTCATGGTAAGAAACAGTAATACTTAATAATATTCCGTCATTAATGAATTCAGTGGGAACGAAACAACTCTTTTTTATTCCGACCGGCGGGTCGGAAACAGTTGGGGCGATTGAAATACCTATATAAGCCTTATAATAGCACTGTTTTAAGCCAATAAATATAAATCTACCTACAAGTTTGATTTCGGCAGGAAGATTAAATAAATTATCCGGAACGTCGAAATTGGTAATCGAAACGCCTCCCTAAATTTGTTTGCAATTGTCGGACATTAGCTTCTAAACATATTTTATTGGTATAAAGTGACTTAAGATACTTAATAGAACCCCCTTAATTCAAGGAACATGAGCCGGCATATCCTTTTATATAAATAGACAAAAGGGTTGACTTATTAACAGCTTAGGGCATATTTTCATTCAAGTTTTTATGTAATAATTACTATCTTAAACCGGGAGAAATCATGAGAAGTCATAAATTTATCTTGTAGATAATTTACTATTTATGGGCAGAGGGGCATGATGCTTAACTAAACAGACCTAACTATTATAAAAGAGGATAATAATGATAAAACAAAAAATTAGATTTAGTATAATAATCCTTCTTCTAATTGTACCGGCTACAAAGTTGAGTGCGAGCGGATTGGGTTTGAAACTTGTGGGAGCAAGAGCATTTTCACTTGGAGGCGCGTTTAGGGGAGTTGCAAATGATTTCAGCGCCGCATATTGGAACCCTGCCGGTATGACCAGATTAAATGGATTTCAATTGGGGTTTGGGGCGGTTGGAGTCAGGCCGTTAGCGACCATTACACCGAAGAATCTTACACCGGACGTATTTAACCCAAATCCGGCTGACGGGGGGTTGTATGGTCTGAACAATGGCTATACTATCGGTGAAACATCATTAACGAAAAAAACTCACTTGATACCGTCATTTGCATTCGGCTACCATTCTGAAGGTTCAAACATTGCCTATGGATTATCATTTTCGATCCCGTTCGGCTTAGGAACAAATTGGGACCTCTTCAATCTGGAACAAGTCAATAATTACGGTAATTCCTTTTCATCTCAATATCCTAAATTTGATACGGAGAGTGATATTGCCATTCTGGCAATTCAACCTACTGTCGCATATGAATTTTCAGAGCAACTATCGGTAGGGGTTGGATTTATATATACCATCGCAAATAAGTTAAGCTTCCGCCAGCCCTCATTCAGTAATAATCCAACGCTGGGAACACCCTTTGGCACCTATCAATATCCATATCTGATAACTGATACGATTTTGGATGGAACAGGCACAGGATTCGGTTTAAATTTTGGCGTAATGCTTGAGGCATCGGAACAGCTGTCAATAGGCGTTGATGTTCAGTATTTTACTGATATTGACGTTGACGGAGAGGTTACCGCAACCACATATTTCCCCTTTAACAAAGATAAATTTGAATTTATCAGCGGGTTACTTGCCGATCCAAGTCTTGATGATGCTACAAAAGCCCTATATACGGCTGCAGCAGGCGTGTATTCGGGAGCAACATTGGTAAACACCTCAAATGCTGCAACCACAACAGTCCCGCTGCCCCTGGAAATCGGCGTTGGAATAGGATATCAAGTTAACGAAAAATTATTGATAGCGGCGGATTTTATGTTCACACAATGGTCTGCATGGGATGAGATTCCAATTAACATTAACAAAGATTTTGATGGTGACGGAGTTAATGATGTAACTACTCTTGTGGAACATTGGGACGATGTAAATAAATATTCAATCGGTTTGGAATATTTAATTATGGACAGCGATGACAGGCTGACGTTCTTGCGCCTCGGGTTTACTTCCGATGGTTCCCCCATACCAGACGAGACACTCGGCGCTTTTATTCCGGATATAGGCACAAAGAACTCCGTTTTTGTAGGACTTGGTCTTAATATGGGTAAAATAACAATTGACCTTGCGGCTCAAACCATGTTTGTTGATGATAGAACAATTAATAAAGTATCGCTTTTTAACGGAGACCCGACCGATCAAACGAATTTGCCGGGAAACTGGAGTTTAGAGGAATCGGCACTTGTTGCCGGTCTTGCATATTCGTTTTAACTATGTATAGGAGTTGAAAATGAAACATATTCAATTTAGTTTGCTGTTCATTATAGGGATAACAATTACCGGATGTGGCGAAGATGAACCCACTACGCCCTTTGAAACGACCTTACCGAATGCCGGAACAATTGTAAATCTTGATATTGCAAGTACGGCTGTTATCGGGGAAGACAGGGTGGCAAAGGTATATTTGCCTCCGAATTATGATGCCACAAGAGCGGCAGGTTATCCGGTAGTCTATCAGCTGCACGGTGTTGGTGGCGATAACGAATCATGGCCTACCGGTTTTGATTTAGCGCAGATTCTTGACAGAATGATTGATGAGGGAGTTCTCGAACCCACTATAGTAGTAATGCCAAGCGCCTCAAATCCTCTTGGTGGTGGATTCTATACCAATTCATTCGATCACGATCTTACAAGAAATCCGGCATTTAATCCCGCATTTGGTTTTGGCGCGTACGAAGCATTGATAACGGCAGTTTTAATGCCGACTGCTGAGGCGACCTATAATATCGATGTGACAAAACGCGGTATAATGGGGAATTCCATGGGCGGTTACGGAGCAATGAAATTGGCTCTATTACATCCAGAGATGTTCGTATCTGTAGCGTCTCATTCGGGCCCGCTCGCATTGGCTCAGCTTTTTGAAGCTCCCGACAGCAGGTTGCTTGAAAGGATAGCCGCTGAAAAAATGGCGAGTGCGCCCAATTCGCCTGTGCTTGATTTAGCCGCTGCGGCAGCTGACAGGGCGGCGAATCCGATAACGCTGACACTGTTTGGGATGGCATCATCGTTCTCTCCGCACTACGGAAGTTTTCTTACCTTCGACAATTTATTGTTGGCCGCCAGTCTTGATCCCGACCCAACGGATAATTTTCAGTATCCCATATCCCTTCTCAGCGATTTGGGTACCCCATCTGATCCGACAGATGATATCTGGCTCGGGGCTGATCTTCCAGTCGTGTTTGATGCCGACGGTGTGGCAACTCTCAAGCCAGATATATTTGGTTTATGGCAGCTACAGGATGTCTATACGATGTTGGCACAGGGCGGTTCTCTATTATATCCTGCATTTGGCGCCCAGCAGGTTGCCGACTTCAGTGCTCTGAATATCTACTTCGATACTGGTATAAATGACGACTTTGATCCGACCGATGACATTGTCGGATTCGGTATAATCGCTCAACATAATAAATTCGTCGAGCTGTTAACTTCATTGGGCATAACTTTTGTGTCTGCTACTTATACCGGCGCTCATTCTGACGGAGTTTATACGCGCATTGATGAGGCATTTGCAGCGTTTAACAGCGCTATCGGTAATTAGAATATAGCCCTAATTAATACCCAAAGCCCCCCCGCCAAGTACACGCGGGAGGGCTTTTCCTTTGAGGATCCCATCCTTAGAGAAAATCTTAAAACTTATTATTCAATCATGTCGGATTCTAAAATATCTGCCATGTTGATCTTACCTTCTTTTTGTAATTCTTTAACCTGGTCCACAATAGACTTCTGCGCATTTTGAACTTTCCTGCGTGGCTGGGGTCCCTCAACCAGCCTGATTTCATCCTCAAGGATAATCTGAGCGCGTTCCGGAAGGTTGTTATATAGTTTGTCCCTAAATTCTTGTGTCTGTCCCTTGAGAGCCATCGCTATATCCGTTGTTTCTATACTTCGCAACAGTTCGCGCATTAGATTGTCGGGGATAAGCATTAAATCTTCAAATGTAAAATGAGATTTTCTGACTTCCTTTGCGAGCTGCGGGTCTTCTTTAGAAAGCATATCAAGAATCTGTTTCTCATTTGAAACATCAAGATGATCAAGAAGATCAGAAAGTGATTCGCTGCCACCTGTGGAAAGGTTGTGAAATTTCGGCAACCCGAGAGCTTTTTCGGCGAGGTCGCTTGCGATGTTTTCAACACCCTCTAATGGAATATCCACTAAATGACCCATTTCAATCATTACTTTACTCTGCAATTCCGGCTCAAAACGTGTTACAATTCTTGCCACTCTTTCGGTTGGCAGCTGAGCAAGCGCGATCGCTGAAATTCGAGATGTTTCCTCTTTAAGCAACAGTAGGACCTGCTCATCTACAAGATCATTCAGGAACGCAAATGGGTTTGATAGACTCTCCTTTCCACTAACCATCTTTTCAGACATGAAATTAAAGTAAAACTCTTCCATAACTTGCTTTTTCATATCAAAGGTAACATCAGAGAGCTCGTTCATTTTTGAGCGAATTTTCATTATATTGGTCTCGCTTAATGATTTAAATAACGGTCGGGCTAAATTCGGTCCCAGAACCCTGAACAGTATTGCTGCTTTTTCAAGACCGGAAAGTATAGTCTCTTCAGCCATTATATCTCCTCTGTGCTCTCACTGGTTGAGCTTATCCAATCATTCAATATTTTTGTAGCCGTATCAGGCTTTCCTATACTAAGTGTAATAATAGCTTGTCGTGTGTTTTTCAGCTCTGCTTTATGCATCTCTCTTTCCAATGCTGTCGCGCGCATTCGATTAGAATCGGATTCTCTGGCTAATTTAGCATCCGCCTGCGCAGAACTAATTTCTGCCGGAGTTCCCGAGACGACATTTTCGAAATTGTATCCAGTATCCGCTAATTCAGTATTATTGCGCCGTATGTAACGAATAATTAAAAATGCCAGAAGAAGCAAGAAAAGTAAGCCGCCTCCAAGATAGTAAAGAATACGATTTTCGGCATCATTCTGTTTTGCCTCCAACTCCAGCATTCTTGCTGCGAGGCTTTCTTCAATAGTCGCGAAATCGGTATCTGATAATGCACCCTCAGCTGTCAACTGGGCGATAGCTTCTCCCTGAAGGAAAGAGGTGGTGACAATATTCAATTTATCCCCTCTTTGATAGTCCAATCCGGTTGCGACTTCAACTATCGGTCTGACGGCATCCAAAACTTTTTTATCTACACCGTCTTCAAACATCACAGTAACATCAAGCTTAACAATTTCAGGAATCGCCATTACAGTTCTTTCGATAGAATAGCTTACAAGAGTAGAACCCGCCTCGTCTTTAGGCATGTCCGCAATTGTGTTAGACGGTTCCTCGGGAATTGTTTCAAGCGGCCTTGCCGGAGATTCAACTTCAGGAGTTTCGCTTTCCGCAGATTGGATCTCCGGGAATCCCGGTAATACCGGAGAAAATGATTGAGTCGGTGGAAGGAGAAGATCGCTTGGCAATACTCCTGCCGGCAGATTTTCGGGCGACAAGCCCGACCTGGATATATTCGTATCTTTCGCTTCTTTACCCGGTTCCCATATCTGTTGGGAGCGTTGCGCCGGAATAATATTAATTTCAGCATTTACGTTAACGAAAAATCTTACCTTGCCTAAAGCATGTTTTAATGCAGATTCAGCCCGAGTTCGCAAATGATTTTCGAGCATTATCTTCTGAGCCAGTTGCGATTGCGAATTTTGTGAAAGCGCTATGGATAGTGGCAGTACACTGACTGTAAACCATATTGCGAATGTTTTTAATAATTGATTTTTCTTCATTTTAAAATATCTCCGGACTGTTAACCGATAGTTAAAAATAGTATTTCAATTCTTCTGTTTGATGCCCTTCCCTCAGGGGTGCTGTTCGTATCTTTGGGCCATGTATCGCCATAACCGATTGCTGAAAGTTTCCCCGGGGGCGCATCAACTCCACCCTGCTCAAGAAGATATCTTACTGTAGCGCTTGCTCTGGCCGTTGAAAGCTCCCAATTAGATGGGAATGCTCCACCCTTTCTGAGCGGTACATTGTCCGTGTGACCTTCAATGGCGATTGGAAATGGCGGCGTAGCATGCAGCGCAGAGTTTATTTCCGGAGCAAGCTTGTCCAATAACGATTTGGCAGCAGCCGAAAGATCAGCCGAGCCTGTTTTGAAGGCTACGTCACCCTTGAAATCTATAGTAACACCTCTGGCATCAGAGCGAACAGAAACGTTATCCTGCATATTCTGCTCGACTACAATATCTACAACTTTTTTCATAATAGCAGCTAGATCAATCTCATCTCTTTCAATTTTCGAATGTCCGATCGTTTCTGACAGAGAATCGGCAAAGGCTCTTATTTTAACGGGATCTATCGTAGACATTGAAAAGAGCAGTATGAAAAACGTCATCATCAATGTGACCATATCTCCATAAGTGAGGAGCCACTGTTCCGTTTGGTCAGCAGGAGGTATCTTTTTCTTTTTCTTCCGAAGAATGAGCTCTTGATTTATATTATCGTTTTCAGGCATTCTTAAATGATCTCACAGTTATTATTTTTCTCCACCACCATCACTATCGCTTTCCCATTCGCTGGGGGGAAGGAAGGAGTTGAGTTTCTCGCGCACAACAAGGGGGTGTTTTTTCTGATACAACATTGAAACTCCTTCTATCAGCATATTCTGCATCACAGTCTGTTGTTCGATGCGTGATTTAAACTTTTCAGCCATTGGAACAAGCAGCAGGTTTGCCAAAAGAACACCATAAAAAGTTGTTACAAGCGCTACTGCCATATTCGGCCCGATAGTTTTTGAGGGGTCTGAAGACGCGCCCATTGAAACAAGCATACCTATCAGACCTATGAGGGTTCCCATCATACCGAATCCGGGAGCAAATTTTGCCATCGTTCTTAAAACGTTTTCTTCCCATTTTTCACGTATCTCTCTGTTTTCGATACGCGATTCCATAATTTCCCTGATCTCAAGTTCGGTATATCCATCAATAATCATCTGAACCCCGTCTCTCAAAAAAGGATTGCTAATAGATTCTTTTTCTTTCTCAAGCTCGGTAACGCCGAGCCTGGCTACTCGTGACAGATCGACCGTTTCATTAACAAATGGTCCTAAAGTCTCCATCCCGCCCTTTTTAAATATTATCAATGCTACAGATGCGACTCTTAAAACTTCCTTAATTGGGAAAGAGAGTAGTGTAGCAGCTATGGTTCCACCGAGAACAATTTCTATGCTTGGTAGATTGTAGAACGATATAAGTGGTGCTGCGCCTGTGGAAAGAGCGTGAAAAATAATGCCGATTCCGGCAAGCATTCCGACTAATGATGCAATATCCATACTTTTATCCTGTTACCTCCTGAAAGAAGTTACCCTTAAACGATTTTCGCCCATTGCTCTCAGAATGTTCCTGATGTCGTCATATTCAGGGTCAAGCTGAAGCGCTACATTCCAATTCATTACTGCTCGTTCCGTATCACCTAATTTATAAAATATTGATCCCCTGCGAGCATAAGCTAATGCGAGATTCGGATTGAACTCGATTGCTGTTTCAACCTCCTCAAGCGCCGACCTATATTGCGTGGCGTAAAAATATCTCAAAGAACGCGAAAGATGCTTTAATGCGGCATTTATATTCTGCTCAAGCGCAAACCGCTCTGTCTTAACAATTTGGACTGAATCTTGAAGAACAGAAACACGCTGTCTCAACATCATTGCGAGATCGTCAAGTGTCTCAATCTGTTGAGCGGCAAAGTTTAGCGAATCGCGAAGATCCTGAATTTCTTCATCAGACATATAGCCTGATGGAACCAGAAGTCCGGGTGCGCCGGTAACGCCCGGCGGAAGTGTGGTTCTTTCGGCATACGGTAAGCCTATTGGCCGTTCTATAATTTCTTCGGGAATTTTTCTTGGAAAATTTATGGATAGTCCCATAGAAATTCCGGGAAAGTCTTTGCCGGTTGTTTTCCCGAATTTCAATATTTTTTCTATCTGCGTAATTGCAAAGTTTACGGTATAGTCGCGCGTAAGCGGCAGTCTTGTTCCAATGTTCATTCCCTTACCGTCGTATTCACCGAGAATACGTAATCCGCCTATTTGAGGAAGAAGGGTGGTTCTGAGGTCAAATCCGGCAAAAATTCCAATAGCTGATGACGATCCTGTTGACACATCGGCTGCAAATCGATCTGTTCCTATACCGATAGACCATCTTAAGCGATAGAGTTCAAATTCCTGTTCTCTGCTCACAATACCATAAAAAGAAAATGCGCCTATCTCAGAAGAGAGAACCTGTCGCTGTAAAGAGTCGGTAGATTCTGTAAAAATAATATTCGTTACCCCTGCCGCTACTGACATATTTTCATACGTAAAAATATTTCTTTGAAAAGAAAACCCAAACTCCGGCGCGGGGTCAACCGGATTCGGAGCGACAAGTGTACTTTCCGGCAAAAACCCCTTTAAGGCGGTAATACCAAAGCGATATTTTGAAGAGGGTTCAAAATCAAAATATATTCCCTGACTTGATTGAAATGGAGAGAAATTGTTCAACTCCACACCAAATCCGAACCGTAAAAAATCAGGACCTATAATATGGCTTGTAGTAGGAATATTGATCATATCGCCTATTGTTGAAAAACCAACTCGAGCCTGACCACTGATATTCTGCACTGTTAGTAAAAGTGAGAACGAAGTTGCTAAAAATATTTTGATAACAGTTATTTTCATAAGCAGATAATCGGGTTAGATTCTTTCCAGGTCTGAAATAAGTTCCCTTGCTCGCTTGGTATAAGAACTTCTGGGATAGTTAGTAACAAGCGTCCGAAACTGAGCGATAGCATCGGATTTTCGACCTAAATGTTTATAAGCCTTTCCCCTCATAAGAATGGCAGAGTCTATTTTATTAGAATTCTTGTAGTTAAGTACATTTCCAAATCCAGTTGCGGCCTTGGAATAAAGCTTCATATGATAATAACATTCTCCTATCCAATATTGGGCATTGTCGGATAAATTGTTATTGTTATTCTCAGCTAAAAGTGCGTTGAATTTCTTAATAGCGGAAGCAAACCTTCTTTTCCGATAGTCAGAAAGTGCGTTATCATATCTAACCTTGTACGATTTCTTGATCTTCGGTTTGATTGTTTTTGAAGCTGTCTTAACTATCGGTTTTATTATTTTTCGCGATACTGCTTTTTTCGAAGTTTTTTTCTTAACTTTTGGTTTGGAAACAATCCTTTTTTCCAGTTCCTGCAATTTACTGAGCAGCAGCAAATTCTCGCTTCTTAGCGCTGCAAGATCGCCCTTCATACTGTTTTCAAGATTCGAAATTCGCAGATGTATGTCCGGAACGGCCGAGCTCATAATCTTTTGGGTGGAAGTTCCGCGTTCGTCCATTCCCCACTTAATCATAAGGTCTTGCCGAATGCTTTCGAGCATTGGATCAACAACAATATTATTCGTACTTCCCCCTATCGGTTCGATTTCAAGTCCGAGATCATACAAAAAGCCGCCATTTAACAAGGGATCATCTTTTCGGAGATTTTTGTTTACCGGGCTTTCGAGAGGTATCAGCGGGTGTGGTTTGAATTCCTCTTCCTCAGTGATGGAGCCTTCATTTCCGCCCTTGTCTGTATCTATGGAAGTCTCATCAATAGCAGGTTTAACGAATGCGTAAGGTCTGCTTTCGTTCGAATTGCTGTTGGTTCGTGAACCGCCACAGCCGGCAATAATTAAAATGGTTACTACGAGCGCTAATTGAAGAAGCCGCATCTATTGTATCCTGATTTTGAGCGTCTCTACTCTGCTCACAAGTTCACTTTCCGGGTAACTGTCCAGAAAAGACTGAAAAGCTGCATTTGCCTGATTGCGTTTATTCAATTTCAATAGGCAAAGTCCGATTTTAAATTGCGCATAATCATTTTTGTTGCTCTGTGGATATGTTAAGACAATCTCGAAAGTGCCCATGGCATCTTCGTAATGCCCGAGTGCAAAATATGATTCGCCTATCCAATACTGGGCATTATCAGACAAATCGTGTGAATCATCCACAGAAATTAGTTTTTCGAAGTATTTGATTGCATTTTTATATTCGCCGTCAAAATAAGATGATATAGCGGTTTTGTACATTTTTTCAACAGTGTCGGTTTCATCAAATTGCATAACAACTGCTCGACTATCGTTTTTCTTTATGACAGACGCTTTGCTTGAACTCGGATATCCTTCAATAGCTTTTAATCTCGCATTTTTCTCTTCAATCTGTGTGTTCAGGCGGTCATTTATATCTGTGGCGAGCTTCAGGCTTTCTTTCAGGTCTATAATTTCAGATTGAAGGATAATAACTGACGACCTTAAGTCCATAAGCTCAATATTATGCGTTACGGCATCGTTTCCGATCTCGGTTGAAAGGCTACCGCTTGAAGCAGAGCCTCCACAACCGATGAACAGTGACGCTATTATTGATGCCGTGAGAGAAAATTTATTCATACTCTTCCCAATCTATGGAATAAGAGTACCCGATGAATGGGCCTATCGAACGTGGTATATATATCTCAAACGCCCCCGTCGCCCCTGCCGGAAGAGTGGTATCCGTACTAACTCCACTGGCAAAAGTAAATTGGGCGCCGTTTACAAAAGTGGTATAAGTTTCGGTGTTACCTGACCAATCTTTTCTGATAATAAAATTTATTTTTACAAAATCAGCGCGCTTGTTACCGGTGTTTTTCAACACGCCGTTAAAAATCGTATTTCCGCTCTTGTCTTTCTTTTCCTTAATGGGACTTTCAATCACAACATTTGCAAGTCCCCGCTCTGTAGCTGAAGGAGCAAATCTGCTTTGATTATCTCTCGCGGCAGTGGGTTGTTTAGAAAGAAGCGTTGGCTGAGGCTCGTAAAGGCTTTGTATATCAAAGCCAGATGTATTTTCCAATATTCGACTAATAGAATTTCGTTGCAATACCAAACTGCCGATCAAGGTCTCAATTTTTACAAATTTTTGATCCTGATAAACAACGTTACCAAAAAAGATAGTTCCATTTGTAAGCACAATTTTCTTATTAAAAATGCTTTGCGGGTCACGCCACATTTCAGAACGATTATTCAGATTAGTAATCTCTGAATTAAGATGGGCTATTTCAGCCTGCAATCTCTTAATTTCAAAACGTACTTCTGATATATCCTGATTAGAAATGCTTGTGCCGACACGCTGAGTCACTAAACCGCCTGACGAAGATCGAGTTGCGGTACTCTGCTGTGCGGAAGCTGTTTGTTGTTGTTGAGGTGTTGGCTGTTCGTTCTTGCTGCTAACGGCTGATCGGAAAAGAGGGGTTACATCCTGACCATCGCCCTTATCGTCGCCACTTGTTCCAAATGGTGAAAGAGCGCCGCAGGCCGATAAAAACAGGGTTAGAATAAGTGTGGTGAAAAAAGCTCCACGCAGCTTGGCAGTGTACTTGTCGTTACTCATATTGATCCTCAAAGTGGTAAAACAATAGCAATAATTTCTTGCTATCTGCAATATATTAGGAGATGAAATGCGAAGTCAAGAAAAAATCGGAAGAATAATTGATATAGAGTCAAACGTATAAGATTATTTGTAGCACCTATGCCATATATTGTGATGTAAAATAGGGTATATCTATATATTGCAATGGTGCAAACTTATTAATTTTTCTGTTCGCACTATTTTATGACAATTTAAATAGATATGGTAAAAAAATAGAAATTAATTTATTTAATTTATTGTTAAGCCGATATTGATGGAGTAAATTTGATACCGATGAAAAGTTTTTCTAAATTAGCTCTCATATTTACCATAATTATCGTATCCGGCTGCATTAAACAAGAGCGGCCGGATACAACCTCAATTCAACCGACTGTACCTATGAATGTTGGTGATATTAAAGAATTTACGGCAAACAACTTGGCTGTCATTTTCAAAAAAACTCTTGGCGATACGATTGATCTGTCATTATTACTTTTACGGGTTGATGAAAAGGAAGATTCGACCAACAGTGATCTCGAAGAGCTCATATTAAGAGTTTCGTTAAGAAATGTACAAAACTACACAACCGTTCACATGACTAATTTAGGAGGATTTAATGCTCTTACAATTCAATCAGCAACCGCCCAATTCGAAGTCTCGCTTAACAATCTATTAAGTGTGTTTTATAACCTGTCTTTCGACTCTTTATTAATAGATTCCGTTCGGATTGGAAGATTTAATTCGCTTGCTAAAGCATCCGACGAAGATTTACAAAGGTATCACGCGGATAAATTTGTTACATCTCGATTATTGCTTTTAATAGAGGGTGACTTTTCATACCAAAATGTTAAAAGCGCGATCGAAAAATCGTTTTATGGCAAAACGGTAGGGGAATACAAAGGAAAGATGCTGATTTATCCGGTAAATCCGTTTATCTCGAATATCAGAACCGGAGAGATAAATTCAGATTCAACGAGGTATAATGGAAAATCCAAATGAAGGCTTTTCTATTGTATCTGCTGTTAAGGTTTACAATCTTCTATGGCTGTGAATTTGAGGGATAAATATTGAACACGATGCGGCAATAATATACACGCCGAAAGGTCTGTGTATGCCTTAGTAATTTTTACAAGAGGTATTGAAAATCATAACGCTGCCGAAGAATTGATTGCAGATATTTCAAAGATAGTTTACGAAGAAATTGCTAAAAAAAATTTATCCTGAAGGATCCGGAAGATACTCGTAAACAAAGAACAGATCTTCAAGCAGTAAAGTTATTAAAAAACTCCGAAAACATTTCATTTGAACTTCTTAGTCTGACGCTCAGAGCCCTCGCTATGTTAAGTGAGATTGTAGCAAGTATTTTGGGGTCTTTATCAAACAGTTCAGCAAGATCTCCACGTTCCAACATTATCATCTTTACTTCAGAATTTGCCCGGACAGTTGCAGAGCGCGGTTTCATATCGATGAGAGACATTTCGCCGAGCATCATTCCTTTTTTCTCGGCGTGAGCAATTTTAATTGTAAGGTCATTGCCGGCTTTCTTTTCAATTTGCACGCTTCCCTCAACAATCACGTAAAGCTCTCCACCCTCTTCTCCTTCGGTCATGATTGTATCACCGGCCTGAAATACAACCTCCTTCGCGGTGTCCAGAACGCTGGAAATCTGATCGCTTGATAGCCCCGAGAAGAGGGACGCTTGAAACAATAATCTTTTCTGTTCATCGGAAATCATAATAATGCTCCTTTTTGCCCATTTATCTGAAAGCACTAATTAAATATTAGTCGTAAAAAGATTATTTTCAAGGTGTTAATCTGTTTTCTTCCCGTCAATCTCAGCAAGAAGTCCTTCTATATCTAAGGATAGAGTAACCATTTCGAGATTACCTTCGGCTGTCCTTGGCCATTCATCCATAGGTTTATCCGAATAAAGTTCAATGCCGTTTCCGTCAGGATCAGCAAGATAAATAGCCTCTGAAACCCCGTGATTCGCAGCACCCTGCAATGGATAATCGGCATCCATCAGTTTCTTCAGCGCTCTGGCAAGTTCGACCCGGTTGGGAAAGAGTATTGCAGTGTGGTAAAGTCCTGTGTGACCCATCGGCGGAGGCGTACCTCCTTTGCTTTCCCATGTATTTAAACCAATGTGATGATGATATCCGCCCATAGAAAGAAACGCTGCCTGATCGCCTATCCGCTGCGTAACTTCAAACCCGAGCAGGTCCCGGTAAAATTCAATGGATCTGTCTATATCCGCAACTTTCAAATGGACATGACCTATTCGCGTATCAGGATGTGCCGGCATTGCCGAGATCGGAGAAAATTTTGTCCGTTTTGGCGGCCATAATGAAATCGTTTTTATGGAGACCTTTGATCTTGTGGGTCCACCATGAAACCGTCACGCTGCCCCACTCTGTCAATAAAGCCGGATGATGACCGTCATCTTCGGCAGCTTTACCGACAAGATTCGTAAAGGCAAGTGATTCAATAAAATCGTTGAACCTGAAAGTGTATTCAAGCCGGTCGACTCCATCAATTTGTATTAGAGACCAATTAGGGATTTTTGTTGAATACTCATTGATTTCTTTTTCAGTAACGGTTGGCGCTCCACGACGGCACGCCACACATTTCAATTCTGATAGCTCGCTCATAATTAATATCCTTTCCGGAAATGATTAAATTTAAAAGTAATATGCGAACCTGTAATATGAGAGGAAAATATTGAATTTCGGTTTTTAATCGATTTCAGATTTCATAGCTTCGAACGCAAATCGGGTAAATTCTTCCCATCTCTTTTCATCAGAATATGAAATACAAATCCAGCCCGTCATAGGGGGTTTGGATTTAAACGGATTTAAATACTTCGGATTTTCTATACCGTGTTTTTTAAAGTCAATTTCCTTTCCCACCCGAAAGACCATTTCGTCATTATGGTAAAAAGTTATCACTTTAGATTTATACTTAATGCCGGGAGAGGAGATCATTTTTCGATTGAGATATCAGGCTCTTCTTGTGAAAGAACATCTGAAATTCGATAGAGTTTTTCTTCACTGAGATTCGTTGTTGCCAATTCTATAAAAAAAGAGGACTTCTAATTACATTTAAAAACAGGGATAGTTTATGTATAAACTAAAAATATGGCACTTTTTCGACTATAAATTCGCTCCGCAACTATTTTTGCATCTTCTCGATTTCTTTATACCGAAAACAGCTTTTTATATGATCGTTCACTATGCCAACACTTTGCATATGTGCGTAACATGTGGTGGGTCCGACGAACTTAAATCCAAGGTTTTTTAATTCTTTTGAGAGAGCGGCAGACTCAGCTGTTTCCGCCGGCAGCTCGCTTAACTCATTATATATTGGAAGATTTTTAGGTCTGAATTGAAGCAGAAAATTATAATAACTTCCATGTTCGCTTATTACCTCGAGGAATCTTGAGGCGTTATTTATCGCTGCGCGGATCTTCAGGTTGTTCCTGATAATTCCTACATCGGCAAGCAATCGCTCAATATCAGTATCACCGAATTTGGATACTTTCTTCGGATCGAAACCGGCGAATGCTTTTCGGAATCCTTCCCGGCGATGAAGAATTGTTCGCCAGCTAAGTCCCGCCTGAAAGACCTCAAGGATATGATGTTCAAATTGATGAATATCATCTTTGGAAGGAACTCCCCATTCGTTGTCATGATACTCCTCCATAAGCGGATCATTAGAGGGCCAAGAACAACGGGCTTTTTCTATCATGAAAAAGCCCGCAAACTAAAATGTATAGGTTTACTGAATACTATTCTGATTTTTCTTCCTCATCGTCGCCCGATCCTGATTCTTCTTCGCTAGAGCTGGATTCTTCCTCCGATGCCGATTCTTCTTCGCCAGAACTGGATTCTTCCTCTGCCGGAGGTTCGGGTTCGGGAGTTGGCTCGGGTTCTGGAGTTGGTTCTGGTACAGGAGTTGGTTCCGGCTCTGATGCAGGCTCAGCAGCAGGGGCTTCTTCAGACGATGCTCCGCCATCCCCGTAAAGATGACCCATAACTCCACCATAAGCAAAATGGGCGATAACAGTACCCACAAATGCCATCATACCTCCCATGAAGATACCCATCCCCATCATCGGCATTGCCATAAAATTCATCACCGCCCAGGGTATAAGGCTGTAAATCATCCCCCGTTTCCATCCCGTAGATGGTAAAACATTAAGTAAAAATGCGGCATAAATCCAGGTTAGGAAGATACCAATGACGAAATGCATCATCCAACCCACGTTAGATGACATGGACATCATCCCCCCTAACATAGCGCCTATATTCATCTCCGGCACTCCCATCATCGGCGCCATAAACATAATTGCCGTCATAGCTGCCGTACCTGCGACAGCGGCGATCACTACTTTTTTGAAATCAACATTACCCATGGATTCCTCCTGTAGGTTTTTCTCTGCTTAAGCTATGTTACTTGCTCACAATGATTAAAATATTAGTTGTAAATTGTGTAGATGCAATAAGTTAAGAAAAATCAGCAAAAGGGCAAGGAAAATTGTAGTGCCGTAATATTTGATTGATATAGGCATCTAACAAAAAGCCACTTCTCCTTTGCATTTTCTGATATAATTCGTATCTTTTCTCCCTTCTTTTGGAAGGGACATTTAGATAAACGGATATGAAAAACAAGACAGACTACATAGCGGGCAACAGGTAAATGGCGGGACGGATATTGATCATAGGGCTGGACTGCGCTCCACCAGAACTGATGTTCGAGCAGTTCACCGATGAGATGCCGAACTTTAAGCGGCTTATGAGTGAGGGTGTGTGGGGCGAGCTGGAAAGCGTTATTCCACCCATAACCGTTCCAGCGTGGATGTGTATGATGACGAGCAAAACTCCGGGGCAATTGGGCTATTACGGATTCCGCAACAGGAAAGACCATTCATACGACGCTCTTTATTTCGCTACCTCCACAGCTGTAAAAGAACCGCTACTCTGGGATATTCTTAATCGGCAGGGATGGAAAACTATCACGATCGGCGTGCCTCAAACCTATCCTGTTCGTCAGGTGAACGGGATTCAGGTGAGCTCATTTCTTACGCCGAGCCTTGAAAGTCAATATACCTACCCCGCTCATATAAAAGAGGAAATTGCAGATCTTGTCGGGGAATATATGGTGGACGTGCCCAATTTCCGCACAGATGATAAAAAGTATCTTCTCGAACAAATTTATGAGATGACGGAGAAGCGTTTTAAAGTGATTCGAAAATTCATGGATGATAAAGAGTGGAAATTCTTTATGTTCGTTGAGATGGGCACAGACCGTATCCACCACGGTATCTGGAAATATTTTGATAAGGAACATCGGGCTTTCATCAAGGATGACGAACTTAATCCGGCAATGCTGGAGTATTATAAATATATAGACAGGGAAATAGGAACATTGCTTGAGCGGGTGGATGATGATGACACAATTTTGGTTGTCTCTGACCACGGCGCGAAGAAGATGGACGGAGGGATTTGTTTTAATGAGTGGCTTATCAAGGAAGGCTATCTGACTGTGAAAAATTATCCCGATAAGCCGACTCGGATGACCTTTGATATGGTTGATTGGTCAAAGACAAAAGCATGGGGAGACGGCGGATATTATGGGAGGCTGTTTATAAATGTTGAAGGGCGTGAACCAGAGGGTATTGTAAAGCAATCTGATTACGAATCGCTGCGTAATGAACTTCAGGAAAAGCTAGCTGCTCTGACTGACCCGGACGGCAATAATATCGGCACAATAGCACACAAACCGGAGGAACTGTATCCGGAAGTCAACGGAGTCGCGCCGGACCTTATTGTAATTTTCGGGGATTTGTACTGGCGGTCGGTTGGCTCTATCGGGATGGACGGCATACACACATTTGAGAATGATACCGGCCCCGATGACGCTAATCACGCAATGAATGGAATGTTCCTCATTAAGCATCCGGGAGTAGAGGGAGGAAGAAAAATTGAAGGAGCAAAGCTGTTAGATATAACTCCCACACTGCTGAAATTACATGGAATAGAGATACCTGCCGATATGGTAGGAAAACCGATAATATAAATCAGGAATACTCAATGACTAAATCTTATTATAAATCGGGCACCACACTCTGGATGACAGGTTTTTCCGGCGCCGGAAAAACAACAATTGCAAACGCTCTTGCCGAAATACTGATACGGCGCGGAGAAAAAGTTGAAATAATGGACGGCGATATCGTCCGTACAAATCTAAGCAAGGGCTTGGGATTCAGCAAAGAGGACAGAGAGACCAATTTGATGAGAATCGGTTTTGTATGTCGACTTCTCTCGCGAAACGGCGTAATAGCCATCGCAGCTGCCATCAGTCCGTATGACTATATCAGAAAAAACTTGCGGAAAGAAGATGAAAATTTCATAGAAGTATTTGTAAATGCGCCTATCGAAAAGTGTATAGAAAGAGACGTGAAGGGATTATACAAAAAGGCATTAGCCGGCGAGATAAAACAGTTTACTGGTATTGACGATCCGTATGAAGCGCCGGAAGACGCAGAGATCGAAGTTCACACGGATAAAGAAACGGTGGAAGAATCTGTAGGCATAATTATAAAACGATTAGAGGAATTGGGAAGAATCGGGTTTGGGGATTCTTCAGAGGGATATACGGCGGAAGAAGAAGAATTTATACAAAAACGTCTTGAGGCGCTTGGATATATTTAGATGATAGACCTCCACGCTCATACTTCAGCATCTGATGGAACTTATAGCCCGAAGGATCTTGTGAAGCTCGCTAAGTCAGAGGGCATTGAGGCGATTGCCATCACCGACCATGACACTATAGAGGGGCTTCCTGAGGCTTTGGAGGCGGGAGAGAAGATGGGTGTTGAAGTAATACCCGGAGTAGAGATAAGTATTGATCATCAGCCGGGCTCAATGCACGTGCTTGGTCTGTTTCTTGACATTGAGAACGAAAAACTGAAAGAATATCTCACTGACTTGCAGACAAGCAGGTCCTCGCGTAACCCACGAATCATAGAAAAACTAAATGAGCTGGGACTCAGTATTACAATGGAAGAAGTAGAGAAAATATCGGGCGGGGGGCAGGTTGGGAGACCTCACATTGCGGCGGCACTTTTGAAAAATGGTCATGTACGTACAATTCAGCATGCGTTCGATAAATACCTGAAAAAGGGAGCAGTAGCATATTACGAGCGACATCGGCTTACGCGGGAAAAAGCTGTGGATATGATACACGGAGCGGGCGGATTGGTTATCTTAGCGCATCCACATACCCTTGGAGTTAACGGTATTTCACTTGATAATCTAATGGCCGAACTGAAAGAAGTGGGCTTTGACGGGTTAGAACTGTTTTATAATAGTCACTCACCGAGCGATGAAGATAAATTAATGAAAATTGTTGATAAAAACGGATTTGTAATATCAGGCGGTACGGATTTTCACGGCGAGAACAAGCCGTCTATTAAGCTGGGCGTAGGTTACGGAAATATGGCCATACCTTATGAAGTGCTGCAGGAGATGAAGCAGCAGTTATAACTTAGAGATTGTCTGCTTGATATAACTCAAGCCATCTGTCTCTATCGAAGTATATTTTGATTACTCATTCCCCCAAAAAACAAGTGATGGTCATAGCAATAGACGGATTGCCGTTTTCTTTTTTCCCGAAAATAGATAAACATAATCTATCTCCGTTCTTGTCAGGGCTGTACAAGAGGAACCTGATTCATCCGATGACAACGACACTACCACCGGTCTCTTCCGTAGCGTGGGCTTCGTTTTTAACTGGGGTAAGCCCGGGGGAGCACGGCATTACAGGTTTTGTGGATAGAGAAGTGAATGGATACGCCCCGTTTGTACCAACAGCATCAAATTTGAAAGCGACAACAATATATCAACATCTTTCACGAAATGGGCTTAGAGTCTGCTCTATAGGGATTCCGGCCACCTTCCCACCCGAACCAATCAACGGAGTTATTGTATCGGGATTTCTTGCTCCGAATCTTGAAAGAGCCGTATATCCGAAAGAAGAAGTCAAATATTTAAATTCGATCAACTATCAGATAGATATTGATGCATGGTCTGCGAGAAAATCTACTGATTCTCTAATAGAGCAGCTCCCCAAGACTCTATCGGCTCGACTTAATGCCGCCCGGCATTATTTAGGCCGCGAACGATGGAATCTTTTTGTTTTACATATTCTCGAAACAGACCGCTTACATCATTTTATGTGGCGTCAGATGGAGGAAGGAGAAAGTTCGGCAATCGGTCTATTTTCCAAAATTTACAATATGATAAATGATTTTCTTGTAGAGATTTCAAAGTCAATTCCCTCTGACACGGCAATTATCATTCTTTCAGACCATGGATTCAGTCGGTTGAAAAAAGATGTTTATCTGAACCGATGGCTGCTGGATGAAGGGTACTTAAAACTATCCGATCCGAATGCAACGAATTTAAAGGGAATGGACGTATTAAGTAAAGCGTTCAGCATGGCGCCCGGCAGGATATATCTGCACTTAAGTGGCGATACACCGGAGGGAAAAGTAGAAAAAGGTGCGGAGGCCCATAAGCTGAGGAAAAACATCTCAGAATCGCTATTGAATCTTCTTGATCCGGAGACCGGAGCGAATGTAATAGAAAGAGTCGTTGATATGCGGCAGGAATGGAACACAACTGATTTCGATAAATCAGAGGTTCAGCTGCCCGACCTTATAGCGATTCCATTTCCGGGCTATGAATTAAAAGGTGAGCTTTCGGTAAAAGAACTGTATGGAAATAACAGGTTCAGCGGGATGCATACCTATGGAGATGCGTTTGTGTATCTTGACGGCGATTCTGATTCAAATGAGTATGATATCACACAAATATCATCAATTATATGCTCTTATTTAGGTGTTTCGGATGTGGCGCAGCGGGGTAATCTTTCTTGACTTGCCCTTGCTAACTGAGTAAATTACACGAACTTAGAAATGCCCCAATTAGACAAAAATAAGCAAATTATTTTCCTTGACAGGGATGGAGTTATCAATCGCGAGATTGATGGATACATAACTGACTGGTCACAATTTGAATTCCTACCGAACGCATTAGATTCATTAAAATATCTTAACGAGAATAGCTGGAGTGTAATTGTCATAACAAATCAGTCCGCAATCGATAGAGGTTACGCTACAGCAGAGGAAATTGATGAAATAATGGCGAAAATGATTTCTGAAGTGCAAGCAACCGGCGGCGATATTCTGGATGTTTTTTATTGCCCTCATACGCCGGAAGAGGGATGCAGTTGCCGGAAACCAAAGCCGGATCTGTTTTATCAAGCTGCTGAAAAATATGGGATTGATCTTTCTGATAAATGGTTTATCGGTGATAAATTGTCGGATGTAGAAGCGGCGAAGTCAGCGTCGCTGAAACCGATTTTGATAAAGGGAGGCAAGGAAGTAAAGGGACTTTCCGTGTCTGAAGATGACGCTGTGGCAATCGTAACTGATCTTTCTGAGGCAATTAAGTTTATAATGGCTGATTCAAAAGTGAGCGCAAATGCGTAAACTTGTTTTCGTTATTTTATTCGTCACAACCTATATTATTCCGAATATTAAACTCCACGCAGGAGTGAATGAAACGCTTCCAACCTACCACTGGGTATATGATTATGTGGAAGAATTGCGCCTGAGAGGATTTTTATTGGAATTGAATTTGGCTAAAAAACCCTTCTCAAGAGGTGAAGTGGCAAGCGAACTTGTGGATATGTTAATAGTCGGGTGGGCGATGGATGATATGCCGAAGGCTGTGTGGCTTTTAGATGAATTATATGCGGAATTTGCTTCGGAAATGAACCAATTGCGCAAAGGTAACGCTAATGATGAATTCTTCATCGGATTGCTGACTCAGGCAGGTCTCGAAGACGAAGGCAATGAAACCGACGACACCGGAAGCTTTCGAATTAAAGGCGGGTTTCAAGTCGGTGATAACTTCGCTGTAATAAATACAATGAATTTTGATTCAGATTTGGCGAATGATTCGACCTACATTGGGAGTACTTGGCGCGGTCTCTCAGCGTTTACCGAGCAAGCATACCTGCGTTATGAAACGGAGCGGTTCAGCATACTTTTCGGCAGAGACTTTCAAAGATGGGGAGTCGGAAGGGCGGGAACGCTTTTAATTTCAGACTATTCAAGACCGTTAGACCAGCTTTATGCTGAACTTAGAGTTGGGCCTGTAGAATTATCTTTCCTTGCTGCCGAGCTGGATAAAATAGCCGGTAAAAGAAGATTTATATCGGCTCATAGAGTTGATATTCATATAAGCAATTCGCTTAATATTGGTGTGTCTGAAATGCTGATTTATGGCGGTGTTAACGCAAGCCCATTGGCGGCATTCAGTAACCCCGCTCTGGTTTTTCATGGTGAAAATTTGAACGATGAAAATAACCAGGCGAATACTCTCGGCAGTATAGACTTACTCTGGTATCCAAAGAGAAACTGGCGTCTGTCAGCCGCTCTATTGATAGACGATGTCCAACTTGACAATAAGGAGATCGGCGATTTAGAACCAGACGAAATTGGAATAGTACTGGGATTGCGGAGGGCAAATCCGTTTAGCTTTGATGGCGTTGATCTGTGGGCTGAATATGTTAGGATTACCAACAGAACTTATACGACACCGAATATTGAAGAAACTCTGATTCATCGGAATAGACCGATCGGATATTTTCTCGGAAACGACTTCGACAGCTGGGAATTCGGAGCTTCCGCGTGGATAATGAAAGGGTTAAAGATTTCAACAGCGCTAACTTTTATCAGAGATGGAGAAGGCGGAATCAATGTACCCTTCAGCACACCCTGGACCGATGTAGACAATTTGGGGCTTCCGCTATATTCTGTTAGTGGGGGTTACTCGGAACCGTTTCCAACCGGAATCGTTCAGAATATAACTTCATTTGAGATAAAGGCGGAAAAAAGCGTATCGAATAGGCTCAGACTCAGATTTGAATACGAATATAGATCTATTGATAATTTCGGTAATGTGGAAGGAGCTGATGAAAGTGATAATAGGATTTTTATCGGATTCTGGTACGATTTTATAAAAACCGTAATGTTATAGGGATAAATAAATGAAGATAGTTGTCATTTGCGGGGGGTTTTCTCCAGAGCGCGAAGTATCTCTCGCTTCCGGAAGCGCTATTGGACGGGCATTAGTGAATTTGGGTCACGATGTCTCTCTGGCGGATCCGAAATTGGGGAAGAACCAGGAGTCATATGAATCTGATGTCTACAAAACAAAACCGGGAAGAAAGCCGCCCGATATCACGGAAGCTGATTATAGCAAAGCGATTGAGATGCTCAATACATCCATATTAAAAGAGGCTGAACTCGCATTTATCGCCCTTCACGGCACTTTTGGAGAGGATGGAATGATTCAAG
The DNA here is from genome assembly GCA_022573815.1 of Candidatus Neomarinimicrobiota bacterium. Taxonomy (NCBI): domain Bacteria; kingdom Pseudomonadati; phylum Fidelibacterota; species Fidelibacterota bacterium. The sequence continues at coordinate 16,266 of JACZTG010000018.1, read as the reverse complement.
CGCTGCTTGAAACGGCTGGTCTTAAATACACCGGTTCAGGGGTACTGGCAAGCGCCCTGGCAATGGATAAGGACAGGTCAAAAAAGATGTTTCAACGGGCTGGAATCCCGGTGCTTGACTGGACTATGGTAAGAGAGGGAAAAGTGGTGCACAGCGAGGAGGATATGGATTTTCCTATGGTTGTGAAGCCAAACGATCAAGGCTCAACAGTAGGTTTCAGCATTGTAAAAAGCTATGATGAACTTGATGCGGCGGCAGCTAAAGCGGCAAAACATTCATCTGATGTGATGGTTGAAAAATACATAAATGGCAGAGAATTGACAGTGGCTGTGATTGGAAACGAAGCTTTTCCAATAATTGAAATCAAGCCGAAAAACGAAATCTATGATTATGAGAGTAAATACACCCCCGGTATGACTAAGTATGTCTGCCCTGCGGAGCTACCCGAACAATTGGAAGTAGCAATTCAGTTAGCAGCCATAAAAGCATTCAATGCTCTTGGTTGCAGGGATTATGCCAGGGTAGATTTCTTGCTCGGTGATAAAGAAAGGTATTATTGTCTTGAAGTCAATACGCTGCCGGGTATGACGGAAACAAGCCTTGTACCAAAATCCGCCGAAGCTCTCGGGATGAGCTTTGATGTTTTGGTCGGAAAGCTATTGGAGCTGGCAACTTGATATTGCGCGTCAAATAGTCTAAATTTTTAAATATCTACCTAAGTTCAATATAAATAACACTATTCGGACGATTATTGTACACTTCAATAAAGGGAGCTAACAAATGGAACCTAAAAAAACGACAGGAGCCTGGCTCGGCGCGTTCGTAGCGATGTTTCTATTGAGTTATGTGTGGCATGATGTATTGATGGGGAGTTATTTAGCGAAAGTTTACGCGTCGGGTGCGACAACCCCTGAAGGTTCTGCATCAGAAGAATAATATATTTAAAGTAAAATTATTTATTTAATTGTGATTAAGGGCGGCAATTTTGCCGCCCTTATCTTATATTAAAATCAGCCGAATAATTTCTAATCAGAGTATTATGTAGGTATTGCGATCATATTTGTAATTCTTAAATTATTTGCGATTTCAGTTCTATTTTTAAACAGTTCAGAAAAAATCAATGCGCAATCAACCGGTAATATTCATTCGGGCAGAGGGGAACCTTTATCCACATCCACAACCAATGGAGGGTTTAGAGATTTTAACACCGGCTGGAAATGGATTGACAGAGATTGGGGGGCAGCGTTTGTACCCGGTATATATAAAAGCTATTCAAGCGTTTTTGTAGATACGGATAAGAAACGCGAAGCGATATTATGGGATGAAGATGAGATCGGATTATATAAGGACCTGGTAAAAAAATCTATAAAACCCGGGTTTTTGTTAATGGAAGTAACCGGATATCCAGTCGCGTCATTATCGGCATGGATGGAAGAGAAAAATAACGACGCCTACCACGATTTCGATTTGGGCGATAATTTTAACCTGTTAAAAAACTTTGCAGGAGGAAAACAAGAGCCGATATCCGCAAGTCTTTTTGTCGGTCAGCTTGCCACTTTTTGGGATTTGGACGAGAACGATGATTTAATGATTGCCGCGAAAGGAGCAAGCGGTGTAGTTATCACAGGTGGATTACACCAACTGTTCGACAATAGTTTCGTCAGGTCTAATTGGTTCAGAGTTGAATGGAAAGTTAAGGGAAACGGGGGATACCTAAATAAGAAATGGAATTGGGATTTAAAGGCGGGATTTCGACAGTACGGTTTAAGTGATATTCCCAATACAATTACCATAGTGTTAAAACGCTCGAGAAGAGAAAAATCCAAAACTGATTGGAGAATTTTGCATAACAGCAAGGTTTCCATTGAAATTGAATACCCTGTTACCGAATCGGAAGACGGATTTTCAAGAATTCTGGCGGCATATGGCAAATTTTTCCCGTTTATCGGGCATTTGGCAGGGATAGAATTTGGCTTATTGTTCGAAAATAGAAGGGAATATAGTTTTGAAACAAAAACATTCAGCATTGACAAGGAACGTCAATTTGAAATTTTCATCAAGCCTGTCATTTTCTTTTGAGAATGGGGGAATTGATATTCTTTTACCTTTCTTCTACTTGAAATCAAGTGAGATAACATATATCTTTTATGTCTAATATTAAAAACGAAATACCCGGAAAATTTTTAAGGAGAACTTTATTGAAAAAATTAATAAAAATTATTATCCTCTTGTCACTATTTGTTTTAATCGGATGCACGAAAGAATCAGTAAAAACGGAAGAAGTGGCAATGCCTCAAAGCATAGAGGAATCGATAAATAAATTTGCCGAATCATACGTTGGGATAATGCTCGGTATGGATATTCACGAACCGGGATATGTTGATGCTTACTACGGCCCGCAAGAATACAAAGATGATGCTATCGCAATTCAGAAGTCACTTGTAGATTTAAGGGCGGACGCCAAAGAAGTAATTGCCGGACTAAGCGAATTAGATGTGTCGGGAGAAGAAGAAATTTTACAGCTCCGGCATCAATACTTGATGAAGCAGTTGGAATCGGTAATGTCGCGGATTGATATGAATGAGGGAGTGAAATTCACATTCGAAAGGGAAGCAAAAGAAATATTCGATGTAACTCCTCCCGTATATCCCGAAAGTCACTTTAAAGAGATTGTCAGGGAAATCGGCGAAATGCTTCCCGGTACAGGCACGATTCAAGAACGGTTTAACACTTTTAGAAACGAATTTGTAATTCCTATTGATAAGCTCGACACAGTATTTGTAGCAGCCATAACTGAAGCACGAATTCGAACTTCAAAATATATCGAACTTCCTGAAAACGATAATTTTGAATTGGAATATGTGACCGGCAAGCCGTGGACAGGCTATAACTGGTATAAGGGCAACAGCCACAGCCTTATACAATTGAACACCGAATTCCCGCTTTATATTGACAGGGCTATTGACGTGGCGTGTCACGAAGGCTATCCGGGACACCACCTTTATAACGCACTATTAGAAAAAACATTGGCACGGGGGCGCGGTTGGGTGGAATTTACGGTCAACCCGCTTTACAGCCCCCAATCAATAATTTCCGAGGGAAGCGCCAATTTTGGCATTGAGGTAGTTTTTCCGGGAGAAGAGCGAGCCGTATTTGAGCGAGAAGTACTATTTCCGCTTGCCGGCTTGGATCCGAGCAGGGTGGAAGAATATTATAATGTAATCAATTTGGTCGCTAAACTTAATTACGTGTCAAACGAAGTTGCGAGGGGGTACTTGAACGGTGATGCAGATAGGTCTGAATCAGAAGAAATGTTCGTGAATCTTGCCCTAATGACGCCTGAAAGAGCCGCCCAGCGAGTACGGTTTATAGATAAATACAGGGCATATGTCATTAACTATAATTTAGGAAAAGATTTGGTAAGTGAGTATATAGAGTCCCGCGGAGGCAGTGCCGACAACCCGGAGAAACGCTGGGAAGAATTCATACTGCTGCTTTCTTCTCCAAGGCTTCCATCAAGTTTAAAATAGTTGATTATAGAAAAACAGTGACTGATTTGAATTTACATTCGAGGTACGAATGATGATAAAAGTTAATGGGAAAAAATTAATTTCTACATTAGGAGTAATTGTTTTGCTTACTCTTATAACTTCCACTTTTTACTACTCGCTGAAAGAAGAGGGGAATATTACGTCAGAAATAATTTCCGAGGCTTCTGAAATAATGGGGTTGAAATTTACACGCTCCGAAATAGATTCCATGCGCGGAGATTTGAACGACCTTCTGGGAAATTATGAGAAATTAAGGGAAATTGATCTGCCGAATTCTGTACCTCCGGCTTTTTCATTCAGCGCTATTCTGCCGGGTATGAAATTTAAAGAAAAACCACCGAATCTTAGTTATAAAAGACCTACGGGCGTCAGAAGACCTCAAAACCTTGAAGATGTTGCTTTCTGGACAGTTACTCGGCTGGCGGAGCTCATACGAACCGGGCAGGTCACGTCTGTTGAATTGACAGAAATGTACCTTAGCAGACTAAAAAAATATGGCTCAACGCTTCAGTGTGTGATAACACTAACCGAAGATCTTGCTATGAAACAGGCACGGCAAGCCGATGCCGACATACGGTCAGGAAATTATAAAGGTCCGCTCCACGGCATACCCTGGGGCGCTAAAGACCTGCTGGCTACTGACGGGATTAGAACGACATGGGGAGGAATGCCCTTCAGAGAGCAGCTTTTCGATTATGATGCTACAGTTGTGAAAAAACTCGAAGAAGCAGGCGCGATTCTCGTAGCAAAGCTCACGATGGGAGCATTAGCCTGGGGCGATGTTTGGTATGGTGGGAAAACTAAGAATCCATGGAACCTTGATGAAGGCTCAAGCGGTTCATCCGCCGGTCCCGGTGCCGCTACATCCGCCGGATTAGTGGGATTCGCAATAGGTTCAGAGACATGGGGTTCTATCATATCTCCCTCGACGAGAACAGGAGTCACGGGGCTGCGACCGACATACGGGATGGTTAGCCGTCACGGCGTGATGGCGTTGTCTTGGACGATGGACAAGCTGGGCCCAATGACGCGTTCGGTGAACGATGCCGCGTTGGTGTTTAATGAGATTTATGGTCCCGATGGATTGGACCTAACGGTGGAGGATATGCCGTTTAACTACAATCAAAAAGTAAACCTGAGAAAAATAAAGATAGGTTACCTGAAGTCTGAGTTTGAAAAAGAACGCGATCAGAAAAAAATTGACGATGAGGTTGTAGATGTTTTATGGTCTTTGGGCGCGGAGCTGATACCAATTGAATTACCTGATTTTCCTGTTTTTGATATAAGTTTCATACTCAGCGCGGAAGCAGCAGCGGCGTTTGATGAATTAACACGCTCGGGAGATGATGATTTACTTGTTCGCCAGATAAAACAAGCGTGGCCTAACGTATTCAGGCAGGCGAGATTGATTCCTGCTGTAGAATATATAAATGCTAACAGGGCAAGAACACTTTTGATGAGGCAAATGGAAGTATTATTCAAGGAAATAGATGTTTTCGTCGCTCCGACATTCGGAGGCAACAGCCTTCTTATGACGAATCTAACAGGACATCCGGCAGTAGTTGTGCCAAACGGTTTCAGGGAAAACAATACTCCAACGAGTATCACCTTTACAGGGAATCTGTACGAAGATGGAATGGTATTGGCTGTAGCCGGAGCGTATCAGGATGCAACAAGTTTTCATCTAAAACATCCTACGCTGCCGGAAAAATAATCAATTAAAAAAATGGATTTCATGAAAACAGAGATAATATCTGTGGTTTCAATAGTAATTGTTTCAATTGGGTGTTCAGCTGGAGAAAATATAATGACAGATAAAGCAAAAACACGTACGCCCCAACCGCCGATTGCTGATAAAATACCTAAAATAGAGACTTTGCACGGTCATGAGCGGGTAGATAATTATTATTGGTTGAGGGATAAAGATAATCCCAGGGTTATGGAATATCTGAATGCAGAAAATAAATATACCGATGAAATGACATCTCATACCAAAGAGCTTCAGGAATCGCTATATAAAGAAATGGTGGGAAGGATAAGAGAAACAGACCTTTCTGTCCCGGAAAAAAGGGGAGAATATTTTTATTACAATCGTACGGAGGAAGGAAAACAATATCCTATCTACGCGCGAAAAAAGGGCACGCTGGACGCCGAAGAAGAGGTTTTGCTTGACCAGAATAAGCTTGCTGAAGGATATGATTTTTTCGAAATCGGGGCGTTTGAAGTAAGTCCGGATCATAACCTGGTGGCGGTAACCATTGACAGCACCGGATCAGAGCGATATTTACTTCGCATAAAAAACCTGGAAACGGGAGAGTTTTATCCTGACGAAGTAAAAAATATCGGCGGATATTCGATTGAATGGGGCAACGACAATAAAACTCTCTTTTATAATACTTTGAATGAGGCGCATCGACCGGATAAGGTCTTCAGGCATAAGCTCGGCGAAAGCGGAGATTCCGACGAATTGGTCTATCACGAGAAAGATGAACAATATTTCCTTTCCCCGGGTAAAACGAAAGACGGAAAATTCCTGATTTTGAAGTCGGGTAGCGCCACGACAACGGAAGTCCGTTATCTTTCTGCGGATGAGCCTGAGGGCGAATTCAAGATATTCCATCCACGCCAACATATGATGGAATACTATGTTTATCATCATGCGGAAAAATTCTATGTAGTGACGAATGACGAAGCTTTAAACTTTAAACTGATGGAAGTTTCTGACGATAATCCCGGCAAGGAAAACTGGAAAGAGGTTTTGCCGCATCGGGAGGATGTGAAAATTGATTACGTTGATATGTTTGCCGGTCATATGGCGGTCTATGAACGAAAGGAGGGATTAAAACAGATTCGCGTAGTAGATATGAATAGCGGAACACACTATTATGTTGAATTTCCTGAACCCGTATATACTTTTAGCGCCAGAGGAAACAGGGAGTTTAACAAAAAGGAACTCCGGTTCACTTACACTTCAATGATCACGCCGAAAAGCGTCTATGATTATGATATGGGAACCAAAGAACAAAAGCTTTTAAAAGAATATGAAGTGCTTGGCGGTTATGATAAAAAGGATTATACAACGCGTCGTATTTTCGCCACCGCTGCAGACGGGAAAAGCATCCCGATTTCGATTGTATACCGGAACGATTATGTTAAAGATGGAAGCCGTCCAGCCTTGTTATATGGCTACGGTTCGTATGGGTCAAGTAGAGAGCCCTCATTTGATTCGAATATATTGTCGCTGTTAGACAGAGGATTTGTTTACGCAATAGCGCATATTCGTGGCGGCGGAGAGATGGGAAGAGTATGGCATGATGACGGAAAGTTGAAAAATAAGATAAATACGTTTACTGATTTCATCGCTTGTGCGGAATATTTGATAGCTGAAAAATATACGAATAAAGATAAATTGGCTATCTCCGGCGGAAGCGCAGGCGGGTTGCTGATGGGAGCCGTTACCAATATGAAGCCGGAATTATTTGAGCTGGTTATCGCAAGTGTGCCGTTTGTGGACGTGATAAATACTATGCTGGATGAAACGATTCCGCTTACGGCGATCGAGTGGGAAGAATGGGGTAATCCGAAAGTAAAAGAAGATTACGATTATATGGTGAAATATTCTCCATATGATAATGTGGTCGAAAAGGATTATCCGAATATGTTTATCAAGGCTGGTTTGAACGACCCACGTGTGGGATATTGGGAGCCGGCAAAATGGACAGCGAAGCTGAGGGAGCTTAAGACCGATGATAACCTGCTGATACTTGAAACAAAAATGGGAGCAGGTCATATGGGAGCATCGGGCAGATATGATTATCTAAGAGAAAAGGCATTTGAGTTTGCTGTTTTGCTTGATGTATTAGGAATAGAATAACGGTTTATGTATAAACTGTTATTTCAAACGCTATTTGTTTATAATACACTATATGTAAACTAAATTCACTAATCATATCTATATATAGTAGTATTATAGATTTGAAAAAATAATTATTCACAGATTCCTATCTTAATAAGCTAATAAACAGAAAATTTTCGCTACTGCTTTCAGTCCGATTTATAGTTTATACATAAACTAATAATATGGGCGTAATATGTTCATTATATACTATGTATAGATATATTAAAATATAAAACCAACATAATGTATATAATTTTAAATAACAATAGTAAGCTTTATGAAGTTATTGCACCAACACCATTAAGAATTTATCATTATATAGCTTAAATCCATTATAATCATAATCAGTCTAAGCTTAAACTAAATTGGTCTCATATTTTATTTGTATAAGCATTTAAGATATGGTAATATTAAATGTGGCTCTAAAACTTTATAACACCCTTACTCGAAAGAAGGAATTATTCACACCTTTGATAAAGGGGGAAGTGAAAATGTATGCCTGCGGACCAACGGTTTACGATTACCCTCATATTGGAAATTACCGCGCCTATGTGTTTGAGGATCTTCTCAGAAGATATCTTGAGTACAGCGGATATAAGGTAAAATTAGTTATGAACATCACCGATATTGATGATAAGACCATCGCCGCATCCGGTGGAAATTTAGAAGAGCTGAACAGATTCACAAAGAAATATGAAACAGATTTTTTAGGCGGACTTAAAACTCTCAAGATAAAAGAAGCGGATCTTTATCCGAGAGCGACAGAGACGATAGATGAAATGGTTGCCCTAATCACCAGTCTCCTCGAAAAAGAATTTGCGTATAAATCAGATGACGGTTCGATATATTTTTCGATAGATAAATATCCCGATTATGGAAAGCTTGTACACCTTAATCCCGAAGATATGCGTTCCGGCGAGAGAGTTCAGGACGATGAATACGAAAAAGGCGGCGCGCGCGATTTCGTGCTCTGGAAAGCCTGGAAAGAAAGTGATGGGGGGATTTTTTGGGAAACTTCGCTTGGAAAGGGTCGCCCCGGCTGGCATATAGAATGCTCGGCAATGTCTATGACTCACCTTGGCGAGCAGATAGATATTCACTGCGGTGGCGTGGATAACATTTTTCCCCATCATGAAAATGAAATTGCTCAAAGCGAAGCTGCCACGGGAAGCAAGTTTGTCAGTTATTGGGTTCATTGCGCACACCTGATTTTAGATGGTGAAAAAATGTCGAAATCGCAGGGAAACATCAAACTATTGGATGAATTGATTGAGGAGGGACATTCTCCAGAGGCAATAAGGCTTGCACTATTATCCACTCATTACCGCTCACAGCTTGACTTGACTGCCGAACTGCTAAATGATGCCGATGGGAAGATCAAAAGGATAAAAAGTTTCCTAGCTTCAATGAAAAGAGTAGAAGGGGATAATAGTAATGTCAAAATCAAAGAAAAGCTAGCGGAATACACTTCAAAATTTGAGCAGGCACTTGACGACAATCTTTATGTTACCGGAGCATTTAATGCTGTATTTGGTATGATTGGAGAGATGAACCGGTTAAGAGATAAGGGCAAATTAGGCAAACAAAGCGCTTTGGAAATAATAGAAACGTTCGGAAAATTTGATCAAGTACTTAACTTGAACCCAATGGAACAAATTGAAATAAATGACAACATAAGAATATCAGATGGATTAGAAATTACTATTGAAACAAGGGGAGGGAAACCGCCTCCACATATCCAAGAAATGGCTAAGCAAAGAGCCGCAGCAAGAAACGCAAAAAAATGGGAAGAAGCTGATAAATTACGAGAGGAAATGGCTGTTGAGGGTTGGCAGATGGAGGACATAAAAAATCGTATTGTGCTTAAAAAGAAAGAATAGTTGCAGCCCAAACCGCTTGATTTTTGCGATAGATAAAAATATATTAACGTAACCTAAATTGAATGTTACAACGTTTTCTATAATAGACAATATACGGCACACACTTGACAGAGTGAGGGCAGCCGAGCAGCATTCCGGTAGAGAGACCGGAAAAGTCAGGGTGGTCGGAATAACGAAAACATTAGGTCCTGAGGTTATTCGGGAAGCGATTAGCGAGGGTATAACGGAAATAGGTGAGAATCGGGTGCAGGAAGCGGCGTGGAAATTTTCGGAAGTGGAGGGAGAATTCAAAAAACATTTGGTTGGTCACCTGCAAACCAATAAAGTTAAAAAAGCTGTGGAGCTATTCGATGTGATACATTCTGTAGATAGCTTGAAACTTGCCTCTAAGATTGCCGACCAGAACGCTGTGGGGAAAGAACTGCTTTTGGAAGTGAACACTTCAGGCGAAAGTACTAAATTCGGAGTAGAACCGGACAGTGTAATAGACATTCTGTCTGAAATATCCGAAACCGCGGGTCTAAATATCGACGGATTGATGACCATTGGTCCGCACACGGATGACGAGAATGAAATTCGAACGGCATTTAAAAAATTGAAACGGCTTTATGACAAAGCGGCTAAATCTGAGATTGACGGTATAGAGATGAAAAGTCTGTCAATGGGAATGACTAACGATTTTGAAATAGCAATTGAAGAGGGCGCTACGATGGTTCGAATCGGTCGTGCGCTTTTCGGCGAGCGTAAATGATGGAGGGTAGATGGTAGTTATAGGCAATTTATTAGTGGCAATCGGAAAGATTTTGGATTTGATTATAAGCGTAGGATACGTCTTATTTATTATACGGGCAGTCATCTCGTGGATTGAGGTTGATAAAAGCAGCCAATATTACAGTTTTTTAATAAATGTAACCGAACCGGTTCTTGAACCTATTAGAAAGTATTTGCCGGGTGGAGCAATGGATTTTTCACCAATGGCGGCAATGTTAATTCTTTATTTCGCTGATATATTCGTTGTCGAAAGCCTTCTCGATATCGGATTCAGGCTTAAGTAAGGCTGGAGGTTACCATTGAAACTTACACCGATTGACATACGGAAATGGGAATTTAAAAAAGGAATACGCGGATACGATAAGTACGAGGTACAGGCATTCCTCGAACTTGCGGCGGAAGAATTTGAAAAATTGCAGCAAGACCGCAGGGAGTTTGAGCAAAAGAGCAAACGCCTCGAAAAGGAAATAGAAGAGTATAGAAGGGTGGAAAAAAGTCTTCAGGATACTCTCGTAAGCGCTAAAGAAACCACAGACCGCTTAATGGAAAATTCCAGAAAGGAAGCGGAGCTTATTGTGGGCGATGCGGAGCTTCACGCCGATAAAATATTGGAAGGTGCGAGAAAAAAAGCATCGAGAATTGAAGATGAGATTACAAGATTAACGGTCTTAAGAGATTCATTTGCGGTCAAACTGAAGAGCATCCTAAGTTCTCAGGTTGAACTGTTGGAAATGTTTGGCGAGGTTAACGTCGAAGAAAAAGAGTTTCGAATTGTTGAAAACAGTGCGGAAGAGATAGCTGAGGTCAAGGAAAAAATAGTTGACGACTTGGAAGAATCTCCTGCTTCAGATCCTGAAAACGAAAGCGAAAGCAGTCCTTTCGAAGACGTTACTGATGACGTAGTTGAAGAGAAAAGTGAATGATTTAAACCTCTACGAACGGTTTTTATCAGCCTCAGAGGCAATCCGAAGTAGGTTCCAATATGAAAGTAATAGAGCGTTTTTTCTCGGGAATAACCAGCTACCGACTATAAAATTTTCCGCGGATAATTTCATTCAGTATTCAACCCTGCCCGGTCTTGATGACCAAAAGATCAGAGCCGGTGGAATTTATTTCGGAGAATTAGCTCCGGGAGCGCTCGTTGTTACAGAGCCGGTGTTTGAATCCGGAATTCGATATGATGTGCGGCTCAAGGCTCTCGGCATAAGATTACTACAGCTGTTAGGTATTGAAGAACTGATCGTTTTTGGAAAAGGCGAACAGTTGAAGGGCGACGCAATTGAAGAACAGTTGTTTTGGGCGGAAGATCATATAAACCTTTCAGGCAGCAATCCATTGGTAGGAGCCAACGTTGATGAATTTGGAGAGCGATTTCCTGATATGACCGGGGTTTATGATTCGGAATTGACCACTGAAGGGATAAAGGTGACGGAAAATTTGGGAGTAAACACAAAGAAAGGAGTCTGGGCGTCAGATTGGAACGAAAAATTTCTGCCGGAAAATCTCATTGACACATTACTCAAGATAAAAGTTGATGTTATCAGCAACCAGGGGATGCAGGAAGTTATTACGGCAGCACATGGTAAAACGAGAACCGCATTGACCCTTTTTATTAATGTTGGTGAAAAAGAAGATGAATTGCTCTATAAAATGCTTAGAAGCCTCAGCTCCGGAAGCAAATAGCTTGCTGTTTTATTCATCATCTCGTAAATTTTTAATTCAAATTATATAATGGAGTAAGCTATGGCATATGCTGTCAGTAGTATGAACAAAGTGATTTTAATCGGACGCCTCGGTAATGATCCTGAACTGAAATACACCCCAAATGGCACGGCACAAGCACAAATTAGTCTTGCCACATCAGAAAAATGGAAAGATAGTGACGGTAATCAGAAGGAAAAGACCGAATGGCACAGAATCGTTGCCTGGCGGCGACAAGCAGAATTTGTTGGGGAATGGCTCAAAAAGGGTCAATTGGTGTCTATTGAGGGAAAGCTCCAAACTCGTTCGTGGGAGCAGGACGGGCAGAAAAAGTATATGACTGAAATCGTTGCTGATACTATAACTATGCTCGGCTCGCGCGCAGAAGGTGGCAGCGGAAGCAGTGCCGGGGGTCCTCCAAAAACTCAGGAGCCGCCGGCATCAACAGACAACATTGATGATGACGACGATGATCTGCCATTTTAACGAAGGAGAAGTAATTGAATCAGAACATTAGATCAATTTTCACGAAGGCGAAAACAATAGAGCAGGGCGATATATTGAGAATCGGTCTGCCTGTGGCTGGATTTGCTCTTCTCACCGCGATTGCCGCTCTTATTCGTATCCCGCTGCCATTCACACCGATACCTATTACGATGCAAACGTTTGTCGTACTCCTTTCAGGAGTTATACTCGGTGGTAGAAAAGGTTCGATGTCCCAGATTATATACGTATCAGCCGGAGTTATCGGATTACCAATATTTGCCGGTATGACATCAGGATTAGCATTGTTATCAGGAGCTACGGGCGGATTTCTTGCAGGGTTTATTGTTGCGCCCAAGGTAGTCGGGTTAATCTTAGGAGAGTCGAAAGAACGAAGTCGATTGATTATTGCCTTAATTGCAGGAACGGTAACTATTTTTCTTTTAGGCAACCTCTGGTTATTGATTATAATGAATGGAGCTGTTGCTAAAACACTATCACTTGGATTCATACCGTTTCTACCGGGCGCAGCGGTAAAAATAGGATTGGTTATTGCTGTTGTGGAAGCTATGAGATTTCGTAACAAGAATAAGTAATATAACGGTGTTAATGTATTCAGGGGCGCAAGCTGCGCCCCTTTTTTTCGGTTGGATTATACCGTAGGAATGAACAAAATTTGTTGAAGATATACGAGATATACACGAGTATTCAGGGAGAATCAAGTTATCAGGGATTACCTTGCGTTTTTATTCGTTTAAGCGGATGTAATTTGCGCTGCGCCTGGTGCGACACGGCGTATGCGTTTTTCGGCGGGGAAGAGAAAAGCATAAAAGAGATAATGGCTGAAGTAAAAGAGGCCGGTCCGCTTTTGGTGGAATTAACCGGCGGAGAACCGCTGATGCAGGGTGAGTGTTACGCCTTAATGAAAAAGCTTTGCGACAAGGAGTACGAAGTGTTACTGGAGACAGGCGGTTCAATAGATACTAAGGAAGTTGACCCGCGGGTCAAAAAAATTATTGACTTCAAGACCCCTTCAAGTCTTATGGTGGATGAAAACAATTGGGATAACTTATCAAGACTTAATCCGGGTGATGAACTGAAATTTGTTATCGGAGACAGAGCCGATTACATGTGGGCTTTGAATATTATCAAAGAAAACGGTCTTGAGGAAAAAACTATCGTTAATCTCTCTCCCGTGCACGGTGTGCTGAGTCCCTCCGAGTTAGCAAAATGGATGTTAGATGATAAAATAGATGTTCGGATGAATGTGCAGATTCATAAATATATCTGGGGAGAACAGACTCTCGGGGTGTGAGCATTTTTAATAAATTGATATTGATAAAGTGATTGACAAAAATTTAGCAATAGTGGCAGTATCCGGTGGGCTGGATTCAGCTGTTGCAACAGCAGTGGCTGCGGAAAGTCATGAGCTGGCTCTGATGCACATCAATTATGGCAACCTAACGGAAAAACGTGAGTTAGAAGCATTTCATCATATTGCCGATTATTACAATATCGATAAGAGGTTTGTGGCGGATATTGACCATCTAAGGAAAATCGGTACATCGAGTCTTACCGACAAAAATATTCCTGTGGAAGATTTCAGTGGAAAGAATATAGGTATTCCGCTGACATACGTTCCGTTTCGCAATGCTAATATTCTTTCAATCGCTGTTTCGTGGGGAGAGGCAACGGGAGCCGCGTCTATCTATGTGGGGATGATGGAGGAAGACAGCGCAGGCTATCCTGATTGTACGGAAGAATTTATTGAAGCATTCAATCAGATGATAGAAATCGGTACTCGACCGGAGACAAAAATCAAACTTATAGCGCCGCTTATACATATGAGCAAGGGTGATGTAATCAGAAAGGGTATAGAACTTGGAGCGCCTTTTGATCTGAGTTGGTCATGTTACAAAAATGAGGATAAAGCATGCGGAGTTTGTGAATCATGCGTTCTGAGACTAAACGGCTTTAAAGATGCAGGAATTGAGGATCCGATAGTCTATATTAATAACGATGAGGAATCAGAGAGTTGAAGGATAAAGAGAAAGAAATTATAGGCGATTTTAAGTCGCCGGATTCGGTCCGCCCGGACATTTTAGAAACTTTTGAATACGAATATCCCGAAACGGATGTAGGTCTCGACATCAGCACTGATGAATTTACCTGCGTCTGCCCGAAGAGCGGACTTCCTGATTTTGCTACCATAACGATTAACTACTTGCCGGATAAAAAATGTGTGGAGCTCAGAAGTCTGAAATTTTATCTGATGTCGTATCGCAATGTGGGAATTTTTCATGAGCATGTGGTGAACAGAATCCTCGGAGATTTCGTGGAAGCTGTGGAACCTAAAATGGTAACAGTTTACGGCGATTTCAAGATTCGAGGCGGGCTGCATACAACTTCGGAAGTTTCATGGGAGAAAGGCGCGGCATAGGTTTGTAATCATTACGCCGACGGATGTTCATTTCAGCAGGTCAAAAGATTGGTTACTAAGGTAGGATGAGAATTAGTCCATGCAATAAATTCTTAATCTATAATATCGTGGAAAACTTATCTTAAAAGCCGATCAAAATAATAATTTAGTAACAACTTTTTGGCTTAAAATTTTTTGTTTTATCTTACATTCCCAAAGCCTTAACACATCCCAACCATCTTCAATTAGACTTTCTGTAACTAATTTGTCTCGTTTTTTATTTCGTGATATCTTTTCTATCCAATAATTTTTATTAGTAGCAGGAATTAGCTTTCTGCAGTCATGACCATGCCAGAAACATCCATCAGCAAATAAAACAATTCTTTTCTTCGGAAACACAAAATCAGGATTCCCAAATAAACCATATTTTCTGCGCCAGCCACTAATACCGTATAGTTTAAAGGTTTTTATAAGTTTAAGTTCAGTTGATTTATTCCCGGAAGATTTTACAGAAGTCATTATTTCTGAACGCTTTTCTCTTGTAAATGTATCAACCATTTGAAGTACTCACTTTAATCCAATTATTATCAAATCCAATCCCATCTAATATCAAGTCCTTATCAAGCTTGTTTGGTAATTTGATATTTATTATTAAAAAATCTGATGGCAATTTTTCAATAATTGTAAATTGAGACCCATGAGGTTGCCAAGTAAATTTATGTGAATTAGTGATTTTATCATTGCCTTCCAAATTTTTATTTTTATTCCATGCCCAAGTAAATAATTCTGGTTCATATCGTATGGTATCATATTCGAATACTACCACTTCAGATAGGTCGTTCGATTTTACTAATACAATAGTCCTGAGATGTTTAAACTTTTCTCGTAATGATGATACACGTTCATTCCAAATTGTCAATATTTGCTCGCCCAATTCCATAGGATCAGCTTCAATTGATATATTAGATTCTCCATATGAATATATAGGTGAGTTTCTTCCCGAAATAAGGCGAACTTTTTTTGCCTTCGAAGGATTTATATTTTTTACTGTTTTAGCACCCCAAGCGCAGGAACCCAATATTACATCGTCAAGACCTATGTTTGATGGTTTCCATGTGGCGCCGATACAATTTGAAAACATTTCTTCCCATTCTTCACCAGCAATTGCAGGTCGTCCTTTGGTAGCGAGTAGGTAAACAATTTCACGACCAAGATTCAATCCAAAGTTTTTCGGAAAATTATTAAGTAGATAAGGTGGTTTTACCTTATCTACTGTGCGTAAACGAGGTGATTTTTTCTTTTTCATAATATTTAATTAATCTCTTAAAAATTTTAAAAGAGTCTTTTTCAGTAGATAGTAAAAGTTCTTCAATAGAAAAAGGAATTTTTTTATTTATATCTAAAATTTTAGGTGCAAATCCTTTTTTTTCTATTTTTTTTTGATATTTTTGGCTAGAGTGCAGAGGCTTTTAATAACTTCCGCTGTTCTGGATTTCAGAATGGCTTGTAATTTACTCAGGACTCTTTGATGGCCAAGGTTCCCAGGCGCCAGCGGGCAGGCGT